>PNJM01000271.1 GCA_013821865.1 Rhodocyclaceae bacterium | reverse complement strand
GATGGGCTCGGTGCGCGTCGTGACGAGGGGAAGTTTGGAATACAGCAACACACCAGAAGATGATGGGTCGATGATATTTCTGTAATGCTGGCAGGCGCCGCTTTGGGCGCGCCGTGAAGCGTTTCGGATGCTGAGAAATTTCACTCAGAAAAGTGTCCCTGCACCAAGTTCGCTCGGCGTTGGCTGTTGCTTGGCAAGTCGGCGCCAATCAATAGCGATTTGAGCTACTGTGCGGGCACTCTCATCATCTCGCCCGCTTCTCATCCTGCACAGCAAGAAAGCTGCTTGACGTCCTTGCTGAAGGTCTGCGCCGCGAGCTTGAGTCCCTCGACCATCGTCAAGTAGGGGAACAACTGGTCGGCCAGCTCCTGCACTGTCATGCGGTGTCGAATTGCCAGGGCCGCCGTCTGGATCAATTCGCCAGCTTCCGGCGCGACCGCTTGCACGCCAATCAAGTGCCCGGTGGTATCGGTCACCAGTTTGATAAAACCACGCGTGTCGAAGTTGGCGAGCGCGCGCGGGACATGGTCCAAGGTGAGCAGGCGACTGTCGGTTTCGATGCCGAGGCGGCGCGCCTCCGCCTCGCTGCAGCCCACGGTGGCGACCTGCGGGTCGGTGAAGACCACCGCGGGCATCGTGGCGAGATCGAGGGCGACATCGCCACCCGTCATGTTGGTGGCCGCGCGCGTACCGGCGGCGGCCGCCACATAGACGAACTGCGGCTGGTCGGTGCAGTCGCCAGCGGCGTAGATCTGCGGCGCGCTCGTCCGCATACCCTTGTCGATGAGGATGGCGCCCTGCGCGTTGACGGCGACGCCCGCCGCGTCCAGCGCGAGTTCTCGCGTGTTGGGCATGCGGCCCGTCGCGATAAGCAGCCTGTCAGCTTTCAGATCGCCGCGCCCGGTGGCGAGGATGAATTCGCCGTCCGCATAGGCGACGCTGCTCGCCTGTGTGTGTTCCAGCACCTCGACGCCCTCGGCGCGGAAGGCCGCCGTGACGGCCTCGCCGACGGCCGGGTCGTCGCGGAAGAACAGGGTGCTGCGCGCCAGGATCGTGACCTTGCTGCCCAGCCTGGCGAAGGCCTGAGCCAACTCGACGGCCACCACGGACGAACCGATGACCGCGAGGCGGCGTGGGAGCGTTCCGCTCGCAAGGGCTTCCGTCGACGTCCAGTATGGCGTGTCCGACAGACCGGGGATGGGCGGGGCGACGGGGCTGGCGCCGGTGGCGATCAGGCAGCGGTCGAAGCTCACCTCGTGCTCGGCGCTGTGGTCCGACTGCACGACAAGGCGATGAGTGTCCCGGAAGCGCGCCTCGCCATGCAGTACGGTGATCGAGGGATTGTCGGCCAGGATGCTATCGTACTTGGCGTGACGCAGTTCCTCCACGCGCGCCTGCTGTTGGGCGAGCAGTCGTTCGCGCAGGATCGCCGGCGACGAAGGCTCGATGCCACCGTCGAATGGGCTTTCGCGGCGCAGGTGGGCGATATGCGCCGCGCGGATCATGATCTTGGACGGCACGCAGCCGACATTGACGCAGGTGCCGCCGATGACGCCCCGCTCGACGAGCGTGACCCGCGCGCCTTGCTCGACGGCTTTCAGCGCCGCCGCCATCGCCGCGCCGCCGCTGCCGATGACAGCGATCCGCAGCGGCCGGCCGCCTTTGCCGCGCCTTGCGCCGGCCGTCAGCCGGCCCAGCGCCTTGTCGAGGACGCCGGTGAGAGGGGGGGCCGCGTCGGCGATCGAGGCGCGGTAGCCGAGCGTGGCGATGGTGGCCGTGAGGGTGCCCGAACTCACGCCGGCGTCAGCCGCAACGTCCGCCCGTCCTGTCGGATAGGAGACAATGGCCGAGCGCACGCCAGGCAGCCGCTCGAGGGCCGCCTTGACCTGTTCGGCGCAGGATGCGCAGGTCATCCCGTCAATGCGCAGGGCGATCGCGCCAGCCATCTGGACAGGTTCCTCAGCGCTTGACGGTGGATGGGTAGCCCGCACCTGCGGTCGCCTTGGTCAGCGCCTCGACCGTGGTTTTGGCGTCGTCGAAGGTCACAACGGCCTCCCGCTTCTCGAAGCTCACCTGCGCCCTTTCGACGCCGGCGACCCTGGAGAGCGCCGTCTTCACCGTGATCGGGCAGGCGGCGCAGGTCATGCCGGGCGCCGACAGGGTGACGGTCTTCGTCGCGGCCCAGGCGGGGGTGCTCAGCGCTCCGGCCAGGGCGATCAGAACCGCGAGTTTTTTCACAGGAGGTCTCCTCTCAGTAGAACAGCGGTAGAACGTAGGGGAAGGCGAGCGCGACCAGGACCAGCACGGCCACGACCCAGAAAATGACCTTGTAGGTCGTCCTCGCCCGGGGCACGGCGCAAACGTCGCCGGGGTTACAGTCGCGAGCCGGGCGGAAGATGCCGCGATAGGCGAAGAACAGGGCGATCAGCGCCGCGCCGATGAAGAACGGGCGGTAGGGCTCCAGGATGGCCAGATCGCCGATCCACGCGCCGCTGAATCCGAGGCCCACCAATATGAGCGGGCCAAGGCAGCAGGTCGAGGCGAGGATTGCGGCCAAGCCGCCCGCCGCCAGCGCCCCACCGCCGTTCTTGGAGTCAGACACGAGGCGTCTCCCTTTCGATCCACCGCTCGATGGGCTAACGCTACCTCCGTAGTCAGGTACGGAGTCAACGCGAATGGAGACCGAGCTGCGGAACCTGACAATCGGCGCATTCGCCAACGCCGGCGGCGTCAATGTCGAGACCATCCGGTTCTATCAGCGCAGGGGACTGCTGGCGGAACCCGACCGGCCTTACGGCGGCGTCCGCCGTTACGGGCGCGCGGATGTCGAGCGCGTCAGGTTCGTGAAATCGGCCCAGCGACTAGGCTTCAGCCTGGATGAGGTCGCGCAGCTGCTCAAACTTGAGGACGGGACGCACTGCAGCGAGGCGGCGGAACTCGCCGCTGCGCGACTGACCGACGTGCGCGCACGCCTGGCCGATCTTATGCGAATGGAATCCGCGCTCTCAAACCTGGTGAGCGAGTGCGACAGGCAGCAGGGCAACGTGTCCTGTCCACTGATTGCCTCGCTACACTGCGGCTGACCGGGCC
>PNJM01000270.1 GCA_013821865.1 Rhodocyclaceae bacterium | reverse complement strand
CGGATCGAGCATCCTCGCCCGCAGCACCACCGGCAACGTCACGCTCAACGGCGTGCAGACGGCCACCGGCGGCGGCAGTTCGGTCGTCATCGCGGCAGCGCAGAACTTCGTGAACAATGCCGGCGCTTCGGCGATCAACGCGGGCAGCGGCCGCTGGCTCGTCTACTCGACGAATCCGGCAGCGAACGCCTTCGGCGGCCTGGCGAGCGGCCAGCAGGCGCTGTGGGGCATGACCTACACGGCCAATCCGCCCGGCGGAATCGGCCAGAGCGGCAACCGGTACGTGTTCTCGGCGAATCAGGCCATCACCTATACGTCTGCGGGCAGCACCAAGACCTACGGCGACGACCTCTCCGCGTGGCTCGCCACCGGATTCACGCGCACCGGCACGCCCAACACAAACACCTACGGCGGCGCATTCCTGGCCGACACCTGGGCCACGATCGTGAGCGGCGTCCCGAGCATGACCTCCGCCGGCGCAGCGACCACCGCGAACGCCGGAAGCTATGCCGTCAATGTCGCCCAGGGCACGCTGAAATCACTTACCGGCTATACGCTCGTCTTCAACTCGCCGGGCACGATAACCGTCAACAAGGCCGCACTGGCGGTCACCGCGGACAACAAGTCCAAGACCTACGGGGATCCCGACCCGGCCCTGACGGCAACTTTCACCGGCTTCAAGAACGGCGAGAATTCAAGCGTCCTCTCCGGATTGCTGCTGTCGGCCCCCGCAGGAGCTGCCGCGACCGCCGGAACCCACGCCATCACCGCCTCCGGTGCAACGGCGACGAACTATGCGATCGCCTACGGCCCCAATGGCGCGCTGACCGTGGCGCAAGCGCCGCTCACCATCCGCGCCGATGACAAGAGCAAGGCGCTGGGCACGGCCAATCCGCCGCTCACGGCGAGCTACCGTGGATTCAAGTACGCTGACGATGCGGGCAGCCTGATCGGTTCGCTCGCGCTGGCCACTACGGCGGCCACGACGTCTCCCGCCGGCATCTACCCGATCACGCCGTCCGGTGTCACTGCGGCGAACTACGCCATCGCCTTCGTGGATGGCGCACTGACGGTCACCGCCCCGGCCACGACGACCAACCCCGGCGCGATCGGCGCCATCACGTCGGCCCTGATCCAACCCGCGGCCCCGGCTGCCGCCCCGGCAGGCGGCATTGCCGACTTTATCAATGCCCTGCCCGCCACGGCGGCGGGTCCCGGCTCGGATGAGGACGAACCGCAGGAGGAAACGATCTCGCCGAACCTCTCGGTCACCAACTGCGGCATCAGGATGCCCTACCCGACCAAGAAGGACTGCATCAGCCCGAGATAGCTTCAGAAAATCGTCGAGAATCCGTTAATCTTCGACTGGGCCCTTCGCCCTTGCTGCCCGGAGTAACGACGGATTGGTCACGCGAGCAACACAAGTCCCGCGCCTGCAGCGCCCGCTGCTCGCCACGTTCGGCGCACTCGTGGCCGCCCTGGCGTTCTGCCTCTCCTGGGGCGGCGAACTCGGGTATGCCTCCAGCCTCACGTCCGCACTGGTCGAACAGCTGGCCGGCAGATTCGGTGCCGATGCGAAGACACGTCTTTCGGCCTGGCAAAGCCTCGTCCGCAGCCTGCGCCTGCCCGATGACAGGCGCGGCGAAACACTCCTGCCAAAGGTCGAGCGGGACATCCTGCAGGGCGTGAACGGCTTCTTCAATCGCGTGCCGTTCATCGATGACCGCAAGCACTGGGGCCTGGAAGACTACTGGGCCTCGCCGGCAGAGATGCTTGCGAGCAACGGGGGGGACTGCGAGGATTACTCCATCGCCAAGTATTTCGCCCTGAAGGAGATCGGCATCCCGGTCTCCAGGCTGCGCATTACGTACGTAAAGGCTACGCGCATCAACCAGGCGCACATGGTGCTGGCCTATTATTCGAGTTCCGACGCCGATCCGCTCATCCTCGACAACCTGGACAGCGAGATCCGGCCCGCCTCGCAGCGGCCCGACCTGATTCCGGTATACAGCTTCAACGACGAGGATGTGTGGCTCGCCAGGACCGGTTCGCGCGCCGGCAGCCCCGGCCAGATCCGCCTGTGGAAAGGCCTGCTGGACAAGCTGGAAAATGAGCGACGGATGTGATCAGAATGCGAAACTCGGGAGACAACCCATGAGCCTGTTCCGGCAATTGCTGCTCAGCGTATCTGCGGTTTTCCTGCTTGTGCTGGCAAGCGTGCAGGTCATCTACGTGCTCAATGCGCGCAATTACCTGCAGCAGCAACTCGAATCCCATTCGCAGGATGCCGCTACCGCGCTCGGCCTCTCGCTCGCCACGGTGATGCCGTCCGGCGACAAGGCGCTCATGGAAACGATCGTCGGACCCGTATTCGACCGCGGCTACTACCAGTCGATCAAGGTGATTTCCGCAAAAGGCGAAGTGCTGGCAACGAAAGAGCTTCCGCGCCGCCCGCCCGAAGTACCGGCGTGGTTCGCGGGGCTTGTCGTGCTGGAGGCGCCGAGCAACGAATCGCTCATCAGTTCAGGCTGGCGGCAGATGGGCCGCGTTGTCGTCACCAGCCATCCCAACTTCGCCTATCAGCAGTTGTGGCGAACGACCTCGGAGACGCTCGGCGTCCTGGCTGTCCTCTACGCGATCGCGTTAGGGGTGGTGCGCCTGTTCCTGGGCACGATACTCAATCCGCTCACGCAGATCCGGCAGGCGGCCCTGGCCATCAGCGAACGCAACTTCGCCACCATTGGCGCACGACCGCGCGCACCGGAACTGCGTGAAGTGGTCGGGGCCATCAACAGCATGTCGGGCAAGATCCGCCAAGCCATCGAGAGCGAGGTAGCACGGGCGGAGGAATTCCGGTGCCAGGCATTCCAGGATCCGGTCAGCGGGCTGGACAACCGGCGCGGCTTCGAGCAGCAGGTCGGCGAACTGCTGCAACCGGGCAGCGAGGCTTACTCGGGTGCATTGTTCCTGATCGAACTGGGCAACTTCAAGACCTTCAACCAGAACCACGGCTTCGGACGCGGCGACGAACTGATCGCGCATACCGGCCGGGCGCTGGCCGAAGTCTGGAGCGGACGGCATGCCATCCGC
>PNJM01000269.1 GCA_013821865.1 Rhodocyclaceae bacterium | reverse complement strand
TCATTTACTGTACGCCGTTCCGCTCCGGATCCGTTCTTGTTCTGGTTTTGTATAAGGGAGATTCTATACGTTGACGCAAACGTCGATGCAAGCAAAAAGCGCACAGCGTCATGATCCGTGATGCGCCGCACAAATAGTGCTACGGCTCAACCCAGCCAGCGGCGTCGCCAGAAAACCGCAGCCATCACCAGGGCAATCCCGCCCATCATGCTGAGTGCAATCAGGAATCCGTCCGGCGATTCAAGCAGGGGCATGCTGCGGAAGTTCATGCCGAATATTCCGGCGATGACGGCTACGGGCATGAAGGTAGTGGTGATCACGGTGAGAATGCGCACCTCCATGTTTACCCGGTTGGAAATGCTTGAAAGGTAAATATCGAGCATGCCGGCGATGAGGTCGCGGATCGCCTCGAGCGATTCGATGACATGCACGGTGTGATCGTAGACGTCGCGCAGGTAGGGTTGCGTCGCAGGCTGGAAAAAGCGCTGGTCGGCGCGCGTCAGGCTGTTGATCACCTCGCGCAGCGGCCACACGGCGCGGCGCAGCGTGAGCGTCTCGCGCCTGAACCGATGGATGGTCTTGAGCAGTTGCGGCGTGGCGCGCTGCAACAGGTCGTCCTCCAGTTCCTCGGTGCGCTCGGCGATCTGCTCCAGCACGATGAAGTAGCGGTCGACGATGGTGTCGAGCAGCTCGTAGGCGAGGTAGTCCGCGCCCAGCTTGCGGGCCTGCCCCTTGTCGGCGCGCAGGCGCTCGCGGATGGGATCGAAGGTGCCTGTCGGCCGTTCCTGGAAGGTGAGCACGAAGTTTCCGCCGAGGACGATGCTCACCTGGTCCGAGCTGACGGTGAGCGCCTCGCTGTCGTACTCGAAGACGCGGGCGACGAGGTAGAGATAGTCGCCGTAGTCGTCCGCCTTGGGACGCTGGTCGGTGTTGAGGATGTCCTCCAGCACCAGCGGATGGAGGTTGAAGCGCCGCCCGATCTCCGCCATGACCTCCGGTTCGTGCAGGCCGTATACGTTCAGCCACAGCACGCCGGCGCCAGGCTGGTGTTCGCGCGACTCGGCGACCGACTTGAAGCGCTTTTCGCGCAGGCTGGCCGCATCGTATTCAAGCAGCGTGATGATCGGCCGGTCGGTTTTCTGCTCGCCGAGATGCACAAGCGAGCCAGGAGCCATGCCGGCTTTCTGCGAGCGGAGCTTGCGCGGTTTTCTCATGACCATGTGCTAACTACCCATAGGCGGACGATTTAAGTATTATTGCTGCTTTGCGTCAAGGCCGAAAGGGCCTGGCCGGCCGGATTTCAAATAACCAGAACCATACGGGGGGATTGCCATGTCTCTGGTCGTAGGCGTGCCGAAGGAAACGGCCGCGGGCGAAAAACGTGTTGCCACCGTGCCCGATGTCGTTGAAAAACTTATCAAGCTGGGCTTTTCGGTGGCGGTGGAATCCGGCGCCGGGGACGCGGCGAATTTCAGCGACGATGCCTACCGCGCCGCGGGCGCCGAGATCATCGAGGGAGCGGCCGGACTGTGGGCCGCGTCCGACATCGTCTTCAAGGTGCGCGGGCCGAGCGCTGAGGAAGTCGGTCTGATGAAGGAGGGCACGACGCTGGTCTCCTTCATCTGGCCGGCGCAGAATCCCGACCTGCTGCAGCAGCTCGCGGCGAAGAAGGCCACCGTGCTGGCGATGGACAGCGTGCCGCGCATCTCGCGCGCACAGAAGCTGGATGCCCTCAGCTCGATGGCCAACATCGCCGGTTACCGCGCCGTCATCGAGGCGGCGCATCACTTCGGCCGTTTCTTCACCGGCCAGATCACCGCCGCCGGCAAGGTGCCGCCGGCCAAGGTCTTCGTCATCGGCGCCGGCGTTGCCGGATTGGCCGCCATCGGCGCGGCCTCGGGTCTCGGCGCCATCGTGCGGGCCAACGACACGCGCCCCGAAGTGGGTGACCAGGTCATCTCCATGGGCGGCGAATTCGTCCCCGTGGATTACCAGGAAGAAGGTTCCGGCGTCGGCGGCTACGCCAAGGTGATGAGCGAAGGCTTCCAGAAGGCCCAGCGCGAGGTCTTCGCCAGACAAGCGAAGGAAGTCGACATCATCATCACCACTGCGCTGATCCCCGGCAAGCCGGCGCCCAAGCTGATCACCGCCGAAATGGTGCGGTCGATGAAGCCGGGCAGCATCATCGTCGATATGGCCGCGGAGCAGGGCGGCAACTGCGAACTGACCGAACCGCACCAGGTGGTGGTCAAGCACGGCGTGACCATCATCGGCTACAGCGACCTGCCGAGCCGCCTGGCCAGACAGTCCTCCACGCTGTACGCGACCAACCTGCTGCGCCTGACCGAGGAGTTGTGCAAGACCAAGGACGGCATCATCAACGTCAACATGGAAGACGAGGTGATCCGCGGCACCACGGTGATCAAGGAGGGCAGCATCACCTGGCCGCCGCCGGCACCGAAGCTCTCGGCCGCGCCGCCCGCGGCGGCCGCCAAGCCTGCCGCGGCGCCCGCGCATGGCCACGGCAAGGGCGGCGCGCCGGCCTCGGGCACCCGCGCGGCAATCCTGTTCGGCGTGGCCGCGGCGCTGTTCTGGCTCGTCGGCGCCTACGCGCCGGCGAGCTTCCTGTCGCACTTCACCGTCTTCGTGCTGGCCTGCTTCATCGGCTACATGGTGATCTGGAACGTCACGCCCTCGCTGCACACGCCGCTGATGAGCGTCACCAATGCCATTTCCAGCATTATCGCCATCGGCGCGCTGGTGCAGATCGCGCCGCCGCTGGAGGCCGGCGCGGCCGGCCGGCCCGACGCGCTGATCCGCTGGATGGCGCTGGTGGGCATGGCACTCACCGCCATCAACATGTTCGGCGGCTTCGCCGTCACCCGCCGCATGCTGGCGATGTTCCGCAAGTAAGGGGAGCGACAAATGACTGCAAGCCTGACGACCGTCGCTTACATCGGCGCGACCATCCTCTTCATCCTCAGCCTCGGCGGCCTCTCCAACCCGGAGACCTCGCGCCGCGGCAACCTCTACGGCATCATCGGCATGGCCATCGCCGTGCTGGCCACCGTGCTGGGGCCGCGCGTGGCC
>PNJM01000268.1 GCA_013821865.1 Rhodocyclaceae bacterium | reverse complement strand
GTCTTAGGCCGCGTTTGCGGTGGGCTGCGGCTGACGGCGCCAAAGCGCCAGAAGTTCCTCACGCTGCCTGCGCATCGCCTCCGCGTTGCGCGCCTTGACATGGCCGAAGCCGCGGACTTTCTCCGGCAGGCCGGCTATGGCGATAGCGGAATCGAGCCGTGTTGCGTCCAGCGTGGCCAGCAACTCGGCGATGTCGCGCTCGTAATCGGCAATCAGTTGCCGCTCCATCTTGCGCTCTTCGCTGCGGCCGAAGACGTCCAGGGCGGTGCCGCGCAGGAATTTCAGCTTCGCCAGCACGCGGAAAGCCGTCATCATCCACGGCCCGTAGGCGCGCTTCTTGATTTCTCCGGTGGCCGGGTCGCACTTGGCCAGCAGCGGCGGGGCGAGGTGGAAGTTGAGCTTGAAGTCGCCCTCGAAGGTCGCGTCGACTTTCGCCATGAACCCAGGGTCGGCGTAGAGCCGCGCCACCTCGTACTCGTCCTTTGCCGCGAGCAGCTTGAACCAGTTGTGCGCGACGGCCTCGGCCAGCCGTGTCGAGCCGAGTTTCGATTCCGCGGCACGCACCTGTTCCACCAGTGTCTTGTAGCGCGTGGCGTGCGCGGCGTCCTGGTAGGCGGCAAGGTAGTCGACACGCTTGGCCACCAGTTCGTCCAGTGTCTGCGGACGCGTCAGCGGCAGTACTTGCGCCGGCCGGGCGAATTTCTGCACCGCCGCCGGATCGTGCGCCGCGCGGCGGCCCCAGAGCAGGGCCTTGCGGTTCGACTCCACGGCCACGCCGTTCAGTTCGATGGCCTCCTCCAGCGCGGCAAGCGATACCGGCAGCAACCCCTTTTGCCAGGCGAAGCCGAGCAGGAAGAGGTTGGCGGCGATGGCGTCGCCCAGGAGGGCGGTGGCGAGCGCCGCGGCGTCGATGAAGTCGGCACGGTCGGCGCCGACGGTTTCGGCGATGGTGCGCTTCATCGCCTCCATCGGGAACTGCCAGTCCGGGTTGTGCGTGAAGTCCGCCGTCGGCGTTTCGGCGCAGTTCACCGCCACGCCGGTGAGGCCGGCCCGCATCTTGGACAGTGCTTCCGGTCCGGCGCTGACGACGATGTCGCCGCCGATGACGGCATTTGCCTCGCCCGCGCCGATGCGCACGGCGTGGATGTCCTCGGGATGGTCGGCGACGCGCACGAACGAGAACACCGAGCCGCCCTTCTGCGCCAGGCCGGTCATGTCGAGCACCGTGACGCCCTTGCCGTCGATGTGCGCCGCCATGCCGATCAGCGCGCCGATGGTGATGACGCCCGTGCCACCCACGCCGGTGACGAGGACGCCATAGGGCTGCGCGGTGGCGGGAACCTGGGGCAGCGGCAGTTCGCCGAAATGGCTTTCATCGGCCTGCATGGCCCTGCCCTTGCGCACGCGGCCGCCCTCGATGGTGACGAATGAGGGGCAGAAGCCATTGAGGCAGGAAAAATCCTTGTTGCAGGCCGACTGGTCGATGGCGCGCTTGCGGCCGAATTCGGTCTCGACCGGCACGACGGCGAGGCAGTTCGATTTCACGCCGCAGTCACCGCAGCCCTCGCACACCGCCTCGTTGATGAAAACGCGGCGCGCGGGATCGGGGTAAGTGCCGCGTTTCCGGCGCCGGCGCTTCTCCGCCGCGCAGGTCTGGTCATAGACGAGCGCCGAGACGCCCGGGAACTCGCGCAGCTCGCGCTGGACCAGGTCGAGCTCGTCGCGATGGCGCACCGGCGTGCCCGCGGCGAAATCCCGCACCGTGTCGTATTTCTCCGGCTCGTCGGTGACGACAACGATTTTCTTCACGCCCTCCGCGGCGAGCTGGCGCGTGATCTGCGGCACCGTGAGCTGGCCATCGACGGGCTGGCCACCGGTCATGGCTACGGCGTCGTTGAAGAGGATCTTGTAAGTGATCGGCACATTGGCCGCAACGGCCTGGCGGATGGCGAGCAGCCCCGAG
Source organism: Rhodocyclaceae bacterium (assembly GCA_013821865.1). Taxonomy (GTDB): domain Bacteria; phylum Pseudomonadota; class Gammaproteobacteria; order Burkholderiales; family Rhodocyclaceae; genus Desulfobacillus. The sequence goes on along the minus strand of PNJM01000268.1, from coordinate 1,144 downwards.
TGGAAATAGGTGCCGTCGCCCAGGTTGGCGAAGACATGTTTCGTTTCGGTAAATGGCGCCTGGCCGACCCAGGCCGCGCCCTCGCCCCCCATGTGCGAGAAGGTGGACGTGCTGCGGTTCATCCACGTCACCATGAAGTGGCAGCCGATGCCGGCCATGGCGCGGCTGCCTTCCGGCACCCGGGTCGAGGTGTTGTGCGGGCAGCCGGGGCAGAAATAGGGGATGCGTGCGATGGGGATGGCCGGCTGGGCCAGTGCCCTCTCCTTGGCGTCGAGGAAGGCCAGCCGCGCCTTGATGCGGTCGGAAGTATGGAAGCGCGCGATGCGGCCGGCGATGGCGCGGGCGATGATGGCCGGCGTCAGCTCGTTGGCCGCCGGCAGCAGCCAGTCGCCGTGCGGCTGCGCCCATTCGCCCTTTTCGTCGAACTTGCCGATCACCTTCGGACGCACGTCTTCGCGCCAGTTGTAGAGCTCTTCCTTGAGCTGGTATTCGATGAGCTGGCGTTTTTCCTCGACGACAAGGATTTCCTCCAGGCCCTCGGCGAATTGGCGTACGCCCGCGGATTCCAGCGGCCAGACCATGCCGACCTTGTAGAGACGGATGCCGATCTCGGCGGCGAGCGCGTCGTCGATGCCGAGATCGTCGAAAGCCTGGCGCACGTCGAGATAGGATTTGCCGCAGGTGATGATGCCCAGCCGCGCGGGTTTGGCAGAAGCGGGCGCATCGATGACGATCCGGTTCAGCCCGTTCGCGCGGCAGTAGGCCAGCGCGGCGTAGAGCTTGTGGTGCAGCAGGCGCTCTTCCTGCACCAGGCGGTCGTCCGGCCAGCGGATGTTGAGGCCGCCCGCGGGCAGTTCATAGTCGGTCGGGATGATCGTTTCGATGCGGTGCGGATCGATGTACACCGAGGCGGAGCTCTCCACCGTGTCGGCCACCGCCTTGAAGGCCACCCAGCAGCCCGAGTAGCGCGACAGCGCCCAGCCGTGCAGGCCGAAATCCAGGTATTCCTGCACGCTAGAGGGCGCCAGCACCGGCATCATCATTGCCTTGAAGATGTGCTCCGTCTGGTGCGGCACGGTCGAGGAGCGCGCCGCGTGGTCGTCGCCGGCCACCACCAGCACGCCGCCGTGCCTGGCGCTGCCGG
>PNJM01000267.1 GCA_013821865.1 Rhodocyclaceae bacterium | reverse complement strand
CTTGATGTTGAAGGTGCCGCACTCGGCCAGCGTCCGCCGCAGCACCGCGTCCATGAAAAATACATGGTCGAGCCCATAGGCCTCGAGTGTCCGCGCGATATAGCGCGCGCCCGTAATGGTGTCGTTGCGCGGCGGGGTTACGGTCGACGTATTCATGCTGGATATCCTTGTAACGGCTTCGTCATGTCCGGCAGCCGGAGCCGGCCTTCGGCCGGTCCGAGCACGGGGGCCAGGCGTCCACTTCTTGCCATGCGGCGACACGAAGGGTGAGCCGGGACAAGCCCGGCCGTGACGGTGGAATTACTTGAACGCCATCGGCACCACCGGCGCGCCCACCGCGCCGCGCACCGGCAGCGCCGGCGCGACGAAGAAGAAGTCATAGCGCTTGTCTGCGGCGCAATCCTCCGCCAGCTCCTTCACGTCGAACATCTCGCCCATGGTCAAGCCCATATTGGGGATCACCACCCAATGCCAGGGCTGGAAGATTCCGGGGGCATCGTTCGGCCGGACCTCGCAGCCCCAGGTGTCGGTCGCCACCGCCGCGACCTCTTTCCTGTTGAGCCATTCGGCGGTCTCGAACGACAGGCCGGGCGCGTCGCCGCCCGCATAGGTGCCCCAGGAGCCGCGCTTGCGATAAGCCTCCATCTGGCCGGTCCGCACGATCAGGAAGTCGCCGCGCCCGACTTTCACGTTCTGCTTGGCGGCAGCCTCGTCGAGATCATCGGGCGTGATCGGCGTTCCATCTGCCAGCGCTTCGACGCCCTTCACCCGCGGGATATCCAGCAGCACGCCGCGGCCCGAGGCCTTGCCGCGGGTCTTCTCGATGCCGCATTTCTGCGCCCCCCAGGCATAGACCTCACGGCAGTCATAGCCGTTCCACATGCGGTCGATGTAGAAGATATGCGACAGCGCGTCCCAATGCGTCGCCGCCTGCAGCGGCATGATAAGCCAGTCGTCCGCGCCGCGGATGCCGGAATGGTCGCGCAGGCCCGAATAGGCGTCGGCGCCGGAATGCCGCATCAGGTGCACCGGATTCATGCGCCCGCGGGCGCCCGACTGCGGTCCGTCGGACGACAGCTCGATTGCGAGCGGGAACGCCTTGCCGTTCCTGATCAGCTTGGCCGCCTCGGCAACCAGCTCGGGCGTCGCATAGTTGAGGGTCCCGATCTCGTCGTTCGGCCCCCACTTGCCCCAGTTGCGGCACTTGAGCGCCATCGCATGCACGTCCTCCATGGTCAGCGGCGACTTGCGGTGGCGCAGCGGCGCATTGTCGGACTTGACCGCGTAGGGAACTGGGCCGCGCGGCGCGAGCGCACCCTCGGATTCGAACGACGACATGGCATTTCTCCTTGATCCTGCCGGAGCGCCCCGCGCGCCTTGTCGGCTGTTCGGACAACGGCCGCCTTTGGCGCGGATCGGCTGCGAGAGGCAAGATAAACGATCGTTTGAACGCGCACGATAGCGACCGCCCCGCCGACGGGTCAAGCTCGCGCGCGATGGCGCGTCCGGTCTGCGGGCACGATCCGCACCTAGTTCGAAGGGATGACCGGAACCATCACATATGGCTGCCGGCCGGCGCCGAAATGCAATGATACGCGCGTGTCGAAAATCTCCGCTGGCCGGTCCTTCGGATGATTGTGGAAGAATGGTCCGATACCGGTGAACTTGTAGAACGCATGTGGGACCGTGAGCGGCGGTCCGTTGTGCTCGAAGTCGCGGCCCCGCACCGTGAAGGCCAGCCGGTAGCCGACTGGCAGCACGATGCAGGTCGGCCATAGTTCGATTTCGAGCTCGTAGATTTCCCCGGGCGTAAGCGGCTGCTTCTCGTCGTGCGCGTGATAAGGTCGATAGGGCCGCGACAGTGCCAGATCGAGCTTGCGCTGCGAGGCGCGCAGCCAGCCCTGCGCGATCGGGGTGCGCGGATCGAGCGCGCCCATGAAGGTCACGTCCTTGAGCGCCGGGTCGAGCACCCGCAGCACCACGAACAGGTCGGCATCGGTCGTCTCCGACGACACGAACAGCTTGGCCGCCACGTGGCCGGTGAGCTCGGTTTCCTCCGTCATCGCCGGCGAGAGGAAGGTGACGCCCTCCCCCATGGTCTCATAGGCGAGGCGCGCCTCCTGTGAGGACGGCGAGAACGCCAGCGCGAGGTCCGACGGGCTCAGATAAAGTTTCGTCCATCGGGTGCGGGCGATCGGCCATTCGGTCTCCTTGCGCAGCACGAACCGCTCGCCTGGATACCGGATGTTGAGCAGCACCGGCGGCTCCCGGTCCCAGCCGTTCTGCTCGCCCTTGAGGAAATGGTCGAAGAACCGCTTCTGCAGCAGGCGTCCGTAGTCGGTGTAGAAGTGCGGCCAGTGCCCGAGCCCATGGCATTCAAGCCATTTCTGCTTCGAGGCCGCCCGCATGAAGCCTTCATTGTTGCCGCGCGGATGCAGGCCCTGTCCGCCCCAATTGTTGGCGGAAAGGAACGGCACCGTCACCTTCTCCCACACCGGCGAGCGCTCCTTGTAGAAATCGTCGTCGAGCGGATGCGCCAGCACGCTGGCTTCCAGGTCGTTGCGGTTCTTCCGCAGCTCTTCCTCCGACAGCGTCGGCGGCCCGGCGACCGTGTCGCCCGTGACGACGCTGCGGCGTCCGCGGTCACCAACCCCATGCTGGACGCTCGCCACCTGGCGCGGATACCAGCGCAGCGGCATCATGTTGACCATGCCGCCGTGGCGATACACGTCGCGATAGAAGTCCGCCGCGCCCTCCCATACGCACATCGCGGCCAGGTGCGGCGGCTGCAGCGTCGCCACCTGCCACTGGTTCATCGCATAGTAGGAGATGCCGGAAAGTCCGACTTTGCCGTTCGACCAGGGCTGCACGCCCGCCCACTCGATGCAGTCGTGGAAATCCTTGGTCTCTCGCGGCGACCAGACCTCCAGATAGCCGGGCGAGCGGCCCGCGCCGCGGGAATCCACCCGGATGCAGACATAACCTTCCGGCACCCATTTCTCCGGATCGACGCATTCCCAGTTCTGATACTTATTGGTGGAATTCGCCGGCACGTCCGGATGCTCGGCCACCATGCGATCCCAGGCGCTCTTGAACCCTTCCTGGAACGACAGGCCCTTG
>PNJM01000266.1 GCA_013821865.1 Rhodocyclaceae bacterium | reverse complement strand
GCATCGTCGTCATGTGGCGCGTCATGCGCTCTGCGACACAACCCCACGTGTCCAGCAGGCTGGACTATGGGTAAAGATCAGTACAAGGGGGAGGGGATGACGGGGCGTCAGCCCAGCTCTTCCATCCGCAGCCGCACCACTTTCCCCTTCACCACCGGCAGCGCCTCAATGCGGGCGATGGCCGCGTCGGCGTTCCTTTCGCGCGTCCGGTGGGTGAGCATGATGATGTCCGTCTGATCCTCGCCCTCGGCCGGCTCGCGCTGGATCATGGCGTCGATGGATATCTGCTGGTCGGCGAGGATGCGCGTGATGTCGGCCAGCACGCCGGGGCGGTCCTCGACGCGCATGCGGAAGTAGTAGGAGGTCTCCACCTCGCCCATCGCCAGCACCGGGATCGCCTTCACCGCGTCCGGCTGGAAGGCCAGGTGCGGCACGCGGTGTTCCGGATCGGCGGTGTGCATGCGGGTGACGTCCACCAGATCGGCGATGACCGCGCTGGCGGTCGGTTCGGCGCCGGCGCCCTTGCCGTAGTAGAGCGTGGCGCCGACGGCGTCGCCCTTGACCAGCACGGCATTCATGGCGCCCTCGACATTGGCGATGAGGCGTTTGGCCGGGATCAGCGTCGGGTGCACACGCAGCTCGATGCCCTTGGCGGCGTGCCTGGTGATGCCGAGCAGCTTGATGCGGTAGCCGAGCTGCTCGGCGTACTTGATGTCGTCGGCAGCAAGCCTGCTGATGCCCTCGATATGGCACTTGTCGAACTGCATCGGGATGCCGAAGGCGATGGCCGACATGATGGTGAGCTTGTGCGCGGCATCCACGCCCTCGATGTCGAAGGTCGGGTCGGCCTCGGCGTAGCCCAACCGCTGCGCCTCCTTGAGCACCGTCTCGAACGGGAGGCCCTTGTCGCGCATCTCGGAGAGGATGAAATTGGTGGTGCCGTTGATGATGCCGGCGATCCACTCGATGCGGTTGGCGGTGAGGCCCTCGCGCAGCGCCTTGATGATGGGGATGCCGCCGGCCACCGCCGCCTCGAAGGCGACCATGACGCCCTTCCTCTGCGCCGCGGCGAAGATCTCGTTGCCGTGCGTGGCGAGCAGCGCCTTGTTGGCGGTGACGACGTGCTTGCCGTTCTCGATGGCCTTGAGCACCAGTTCCTTCGCCACGCCGCAGCCGCCGATCAGCTCGATGACGATATCGACTTCCGGGTCGGCGACCACGGCGAAGGCATCGTCGGTGACGCGGCAGGCGCCGCCGGTGACCTTCTTCGCCAGTTCGACGTTCTTGTCGGCGACCACGGTGATGCGGATGGGACGGCCGGCGCGGCGGGTGATCTCCTCCTCGTTGCGCTTGAGCACGGTGAAGGTGCCGCCGCCGACGGTGCCGATGCCGAGGAGTCCTACGTTGATGGGTTTCATGGGAATGACTTCTTGAAAGTGAAAGAGGTGATGACGAAGCCCTCGCGGAAGTAGAACTTGTGCGCCTGGGTGCGTTGCGTGCCCGAGTCGAGCACCAGTCCGCCGGCGCCCAGGCCGCGGGCGATATTTTCAAGATGGGCAATGAGGGCGTGGCCGACGCCCCGTGAGCGGCGCGACTCGTCGGTGACGAGATCGTCCACGTAGAACTTCAGGCTGTCGAAGGTGTTCTCGTGCCAGCGGTAAACGGCAAGCCCGAGCACCTCGTCCCCTTCGACCGCCAGCGCCATGCGCGCCCCGGCTAGCACCCGCCCCATTTTGCCCACGTAATCCGCCGGCAGCTGCGGCCGCAGCTGGCGATGCACGCGTTCGGCGCGCGTCAGCCACTCCGAACCGGCGATACGTCCGTTCTCGAACGCTGCTTCGACGATCTTCATGCCCCGTGCCGCTTGCGGTAATGCTCGAGGAAGCGCGCGATGCGGCCGATGGCCTCGGTGAGGTCGTCGGTGTTGGGCAGGAAGACGACGCGGAAATGGTCCGGATGCGGCCAGTTGAAGCCGCTGCCCTGCACCAGCAGCACCCTCTCCTCAAGCAGCAGTTCGAGGATGAACTGCTGGTCGTCCGTGATCGGGTACATCTTCGGATCGAGCCGCGGGAACAGGTACATCGCCGCCTGCGGCTTGACGCAGCTCACGCCCGGGATATCGGTCAGCAGCTTCCAGGCCAGGTCGCGCTGGCGGGCAAGCCGGCCGGTCGGCATGACCAGGTCATTGATGCTCTGGTAGCCGCCCAGTGCGGTCTGGATGCCGAACTGCGCCGGCACGTTGGCGCACAGGCGCATCGAGGCCAGCATGTTTAAGCCCTCGATGTAGTCGTGGGCGTGGCGCTTCTCGCCCGAGACGACGGCCCAGCCGGCACGGAAGCCGGCGGCGCGGTAGTTCTTCGACAGGCCGTTGAAGGTGACGAACAGCACGTCATCGGCGAGCGAGGCAATCGAAGTGTGCGTCGCGCCGTCGTAGAGCACCTTGTCGTAGATCTCGTCGGCGTAGATGATGAGCTGGTGCGTGCGCGCGATCTCGATGATCTCCCGCAGCAGCTCCGCCGGGTAGAGCGCGCCGGTCGGGTTGTTCGGATTGATGACGACGATGGCGCGCGTGTTCGGCGTGATCTTGGCGCGGACGTCGTCCAGGTCGGGCAGCCAGCCCGCGCCCTCGTCGCACAGGTAGTGGCGCGCCGTGCCGCCGGAGAGGCTGACGGCGGCGGTCCACAGCGGGTAGTCGGGTGCCGGCACCAGCACCTCGTCGCCGGTGTCGAGCAGCGCCTGCATGGTCATGACGATCAGCTCGGAGGCACCGTTGCCGATGTAGATGTCATCGAGCTGCACGTCGCGGAACTTCTTTTCCTGCGTGTAGTGCATGATCGCCTTGCGCGCGGCGAACAGGCCCTTGGAGTCGCAGTAGCCGGAGGCCGCGGGAAGGTTATGGATGATGTCCTGCAGGATTTCCTCGGGCGCCTCGAAGCCGAACGGCGCCGGATTGCCGATGTTCAGCTTGATGATGCGGTGGCCTTCCTCCTCCAGTTGCCGGGCACGGTCGAGCACTGGCCCGCGGATGTCGTAGCAGACGCTGGAGAGCTTGGCGGATTTCAGTATCGGTTGCATAAGGGCGTGTTCTCCATCATTTTATCGGATGCGTTGCGGCCAAAAACGTCGGATGCAAGGCGCGCGGCGCAG
>PNJM01000265.1 GCA_013821865.1 Rhodocyclaceae bacterium | reverse complement strand
CCGCCCCAGCGTTGCAGCCAGCGCTCCACCTGCATGAGCTGGCGCGCCGACAGTTCGAACGGGCTGGTCCGATGCAGGAGCAGGGTCTGTCCGTAGTCGGCAGCGACGCTGGAGGCCGGGTGCGCCGTTTGCAGTGTGTCGCTGACCGGATGCGCCACCGCACCCAGTTTTTCCGCCGCGGCATAGATTCGATGCAGCGTCCGCCACAGGGTGGCCGGCGGATCGATCGGCGCGCGGTAGATGTCCAGCAGCTCGGCGCGCAAGGCGCCGATGGCCCGCTGCGCCGCCAGGGCGGCATGCGGCAGCACGTCGGGATCCCCGTCGAGGCAGGCTTGCAGGCTGTGCAGATAGCCGGTCTGCACCGCTTGCCAGAGGCTGCGGTTGGCATCCATGCCGGCCTGCTCGGGCGCGGCCAGCGGCAGCGGCCGGCCGGCGAACCTGCGCGCCGACGCGGTCTGGGCGAAGGCGATCGGGTCGCGCAGCAGCTCGAGTATTTTCAGCCGCTCGGCGGCGCCGATGGCGTGGCGATTGAGCAGGTTGAGCTGGCGCAGCAGCAGCGCTTGCGCCTGCGGCGCGTTGGCGAGCGGCTGCACCGACAGCCAGTCGCGGCAGGTGCGCGCGGTGGTGAAAGCCGGGGCTTGTTCGGCGCCAGGCTGAGGCAGGCTGAAAGCGCTGCTCATGACTCACCGCCTTGTTCCTCTGCCAGCGCCTGAACGAAGGCGGTGCGCAATGCTTCCTGGTCCGGCGCCGGTCGCGCCGCCGCTTTGCGTTCGGCCTTGCCCCAGATCGCGCCGGGAAAATGGCGATCGTCGCGCCAGCGCGGAATGACGTGCCAGTGCAGGTGCGGCACCTGGTTGCCCAGGCTGGCGAGGTTGATCTTGTCGGTTTGCAGGCAGCTTCGCAGCGCGGCTTCTACTGCGAACACCGCCGACATGAGGTGGCGCCGTTCGGAGCCGTTGAGATCCGTCATCTCGCCGACGTGGTCGTTCCAGACGACGCGGCAGAAGCCGGGGTAATCGGCATCCTCGACGAGGATGACACGGCACAATTCGTCTTGCCAGAGGACTTCCCCGCCAGCATTGCGGCACAGCTCGCAGCGGTCATCCGCGACGGACATCGCCCAATTTTCTCCCGATTATGCGCAAAGGATAGAATCGCATTCTACGCCCGAACCGCAATACTGCGCAGAAGGTGCGAAACGATGAAATGGTCGTCGCTTTGCCGGCGTTTCAGCGGCCGATCAAGGTGCGCGCCAGAACGTAACCGATGACGACGATGCGGCCGTCGCCAGTGTCCGACTCCGCAAAATCCGCGTCGCTGAGTGTTTCGTCGCCGAAACGGCTGTTGTCGCAGATCAGGCGGACGGAATGCTTCATGCCGCGCTGCGCCCGACGCACTATCATCTTGTCTTCCGCTTGGAGCACGAACACGCCATTGGCGTGGATGCGGTTGACGCGCGGATCGTAGATCACCAGATCGCCGGTGCGCACGAACGGCTCCATATCGTCCGACGACACCCGCATCATGCGCGCATCGCGCGGAAGGCCGAGTTCGCGCAAGGTTTCAGGCAGGGCGTAGAAGGCGTGGCCGTCGTGGCCGGTGTCGTCATGCATCTCCAGGACTGCATAGCGCTCGTCGATGATGTGCGCGCCGGTGCCGCGGTCGCCTACCACCAACTGCTCCACCGTCGTATTCAGCGTTTCCGCAATCTCGGGCAGACGGAACAATTCCGGCACGCCTTCGCCCTTCAGCCAGATCGCCGCCGTGTTCTGGCTCACGCCGAACAATTCCGCCACGGCGGCGACCCGTCCATAACCGGCTGGAATCGAGCCGCGCCTATCCAGCGCGGCGTTCAGATTCGCCGCAAACTGGCGCCTGAATTCCTTTTGGCGCGCGGATTTCTCGTCGGTATTGCCTATTTGGGCGATCGAGTTCATTTGTAATTAATAGCATGGCTCAAAAAGGAATATTTTCAATAGCAATATTACCAAAGTAATAATAAAGAAAATGGTTCAAACACAAACAATCATAGTTTTATACTAGCAACAGTTAGTGTGTTTTTGTTCCATTTTATTTAACATCCGTTTCACTGGACTCCTGCATACCGCAATTCTTCACAAGACAGAATAAAAAGCTTCACGGCGCGTTGCGCCCCAGATGGCGTGGGCTGGGGTGGCGATGCAACAAAAAAATCGGGGCTCATGCGAAATACAGGGGAGGCACGTCGGGCCATGGTAGTGGCCGTTTTTGTGCTGGCGGCGACACAGGCAAGCGGCCAGACCATGTGCGACGAAGCCCAGCGACTGCTCGACGAGCAACGCGCCCGTGCCCGTGAAGAAGCGCTGACCCGGCCGATGTCGGAGGTCGGCGCCCCACCCGAAGCCGCTCCGGAACGACCCAGAGCAGGCTCGCCGGCGGATATCGCCGAGAGCGAACCGGCCTTCCGCATCGAACGGATCGTCATCAACGGCGATACCCTCCTGTCCGACGCAGAGAAGGACGGGATCGTCGCGCCCTTTCTCGGCCTCGAACTCGGCCCGAAGCGCATCGACCTCCTGTTGCGCCGGCTCACCGCCGCCTATCTCGACCGCGGCTACGTTACCACCCGCACCTACCTCGGCCGGCAGAACCTGGCCAGCGGCCGGCTCGAGGTCACCGTCATCGTCGGCACCGTCGAGCGCGTCACCATCGACGGCCGGCCCGAGGCCACGGCGGCCGGCCCGGTGCTCCCCGTCGCCGCCGGCCAGCCGCTGCGCCTGGCCGACATCGAACAGACCGTCGACCAGATCAACCGGCTGCGCTCGCGCCGCGCCGAGGCCTCCATCCAGCCAGGCCAGAGCGCCGGCACTTCGGCGCTGGCCATCGACACCCACCGCGAAAAACCGTGGCGCGTCTCGCTCGGCGGCGACAACTACGGCCAGAGCGCCACCGGCATCCAGCGCCAACGCCTCGGTGCCGAAATCGACAATCCCCTCGGGCTCTGGGATTCCTGGGCGCTGACCGGCAGCGAATCGGCCGATGCCCGCTCCGAACTGCTCGCCGTCTCGCTGCCGGTCGGCTACGGCACCGCCAGCTACGCCTACGCGCACGCCGACAGCCGCGTCGAGCTCATCGCTGGCCTCGTCAGCCGCACCGAATCCGCCAGCCACA
>PNJM01000264.1 GCA_013821865.1 Rhodocyclaceae bacterium | reverse complement strand
GGCGGTCGAAGGTGATGACGCCGTCCGGCTTGGGGTAGTCGATCGGCGTGCAGTCGGCGGCCTTCCTCAGCTTGGTGTGGTCGGCCGTGAGGCGCAGCGTCCACGGCGCCTTGCCGCGGAAGATCTGCTGGTCGATGCCGAACATGATCGAGCCCAGCCACAATCCCTTGCTCATCCAGGGCTTGAAATTGCGCGCTCGATACAACTCGTCGTAGAGCCAGCTTTCGCGGAAGCCTTGCGGGTAGTCGGTCAGCTCGTCGCCAGTGCGACCGGCGGCCAGCGCCCTCGCGGCCGCTTCGGCGGCCAGCATGCCGGTCTTGAGGGCGGCGTGCGAGCCCTTGATGCGCGAAGCGTTGAGGAAGCCGGCATCGTCGCCGATGAGTGCACCGCCCGGAAAGATCAGTTTGGGCAGCGCCTGCAGCCCGCCGGCGGTGATGGCGCGCGCGCCGTAGGCGATGCGCTTGCCGCCCTCCAGAGTGGGGCGCACCATCGGGTGCAGCTTGTAGCGCTGGAACTCCTCGAAAGGCGAGAGATAGGGGTTGCTGTAGCTCAAGCCGACGACGAAGCCGATCGAGATCAGGTTCTCGCCGAAATGGTAGAGGAAGGAGCCGCCGTAAGTATCCGGATCGAGCGGCCAGCCCCCGGTGTGCATGACCATGCCCTTGCTGTATTTCTCCGGTTTGACTTCCCATAGTTCCTTGATGCCGATGCCATAGACCTGCGGATCGGCGCCGTTGCGCAGCTTGAATTTCGCTTCCAGCTGCTTGCCCAGGTGGCCGCGGCAGCCCTCGGCGAAAAGGGTGTACTTCGCGTGCAGTTCCATGCCGGGCTGGAAGGCGTCGGTGGGCTGGCCGTCGCGTCCCACGCCCATGTCGCCGGTAGCAACGCCCTTGACCGAGCCCTCCTCGTTGAATAGCACTTCGGCGCCGGCGAAGCCGGGATAGATCTCGACGCCCAGCGCCTCGGCCTGCTGTCCCAACCAGCGGCAGACGTTGCCCAGACTGACGACATAGTTGCCGTGGTTGAGAAAACAGCCCGGCAGCAAGGCGTTGGGAACGCGAAAGCCGCCGGTCTCGGAGAGGATGACGAAGCGGTCTTCGGATACCGGCGTTTCGAGCGGCGCGCTCTTCTCCTTCCAGTCGGGGATCAGTTCGTGGAGGGCGCGCGGATCCATCACCGCGCCGGAGAGAATGTGAGCGCCGATCTCCGCGCCCTTCTCGATCAGGCAGACGTTGATTCCGGCGTCAAGCTGCTTCAGCCGGATTGCCGCCGCCAGGCCGGCCGGGCCGCCGCCGACGATGACGACATCGAACTCCATTGTTTCGCGCTGCATGCTGTTCTCCTGAGCATTTCTGAATGTTTGCATTAAGCCGGATTATAATTCGAAACCGCATTTCATCCGGCCGAGAAGAAACAAAATGGAGACAAGGCGCAAACTCATCCACGTCACGCAAATGCCTATCCGCTGGGGTGACATGGACGCGATGGGCCACGTGAACAACACGATCTACTTCCGCTATGTGGAACAGGCGCGGATCGAGTGGATGCAAACGCTCGGCGTCGGCACTTCGCAGACCGCGGCTGAGGGGCCGGTGATCGTGAATGCCAGTTGCACCTTCATTATTCCGCTGACCTATCCGGGCACGGTTGAAGTGCGCACCTTTGTCGGGCATCCCGGCCGCAGCAGCCTGCCGACCCACTACGAAATCCGCCGCGTCGGCGAGGAGACGCTGTATGCGGAAGGCTCGGCAAAAATCGTCTGGATCAATCCGCAGACCGGAAAATCGATCCCGCTGCCGGACAGAATGCGTCAACTCGCTTCAGAGGACTGAGGGCTTATCCAAATGAACGACAAGCAACCCCTGTGGCAGCCGTCTGCCAAGCATATCGCGGCTGCCAACTTGACGGCCTTCATGCGTTCGGCCAGTGCGCGCTGGGGCGCCGAATTCCGCGACTATGCCGAGTTGCATCGCTGGTCGGTCGACCGGCCGGAACAGTTCTGGCGCTCGCTCTGGGAATACGGCGGCGTGATTGCCGAGCGCCGCGGCGAGCGTGTTCTCCTCGACGGCCACAAGATGCCGGGCGCGAAATGGTTTCCCGATGCCCGGCTGAATTTCGCCGAGAACCTGCTGCGCCGCCGGGACGACGCCGATGCCCTGGTGTTCTGGGGCGAGGACAAGGTGCGGGGCCGGGCGAGCCATGCCGAGCTCTACCGCGCGGTGGCGCAGACGGCGGCGGCGCTGCGTTCGGTGGGCGTGAAAGCGGGGGACCGTGTCGCCGCCTACATGCCCAACGTGCCGGCGACGGTGGTGGCCATGCTGGCGGCGGCATCCATCGGCGCCATCTTCTCCTCGGCCTCGCCGGATTTCGGCGTCCAGGGTGTGCTGGACCGTTTCGGCCAGATCGAGCCCAAGGTGCTGTTCGCCTGCGACGGCTATTACTACAACGGCAAGACGCTGGACTGTTTGCCCAAGGTGGCCGAAATCGTGGCCCACATGCCTTCCGTTTTGCGCACGGTGATCGTGCCGTATGCGGGCGGCAGCCGGAATATCTCCGACATCGGCGGCGGCGTACGGCTGGCGGAGTTTCTCGCGCCGCATGCCCATGAAAAGGATATCCGCTTCGAGCGCCTGCCTTTCGACCATCCGCTTTATGTCATGTACTCGTCCGGCACCACCGGCGTGCCGAAATGCATCGTGCATTGCGCCGGCGGGGCGCTGCTGCAGCACCTCAAGGAGCACAAGCTCCACTGTGACGTGAAGCCGGGCGACCGCGTGTTCTACTTCACCACCTGCGGCTGGATGATGTGGAACTGGCTCGTCTCCAGCCTGGCGGCGGGCGCCACGCTGCTCCTTTACGATGGCTCGCCCTTCGTGGGACGCGGCAACATCCTGTTCGATTACGCCGATGCTGAGGGCATGACGCACTTCGGCACCTCGGCCAAGTTCATCGACGCCATCGCCAAGGTCGATCTTGCGCCGGTGAGAACCCACAAGCTGGAAACGCTGCGGGCCATCCTCTCCACCGGCAGTCCTCTGGTGCCGGAAGCTTTCGGTTATGTATATGCCAGCATCAAGCGCGACGTGCAGCTTGCCTCGATCTCGGGCGGCACCGACATCATCTCCTGCTTCGTGCTGGGCAATCCGATCGGCCCGGTCTGGCGCGGCGAGATACAGTGCGCGGCGCTTGGCATGAAAGTCGAGGTATTCG
>PNJM01000263.1 GCA_013821865.1 Rhodocyclaceae bacterium | reverse complement strand
GAAAACGGGGTGTCCGCGATTTTCCAAAGTGGTTCTTCGCCTGCGGCTTGCCCTGTCAAGTGGCCTTCGCCCACGAATCCTTCAGCGTTACAGCCCGGTTGAACACCGGCCGGCCGGGTTTCGAATCCACCCGATCCGCCACGAAGTAGCCGTGCCGCTCGAACTGGAAGCGGTCTTCCGGCTTCGCCTCCTTCAGCGCCGGCTCCAGGCAGGCGGTGACGATTTCTTTCGAGTGCGGGTTGAGGTCGTCGAGCCAGTCGTGTTCGGCTTTTTCCTCGTGCAGGTGGACCTTCCCCGCGTCATCGATGTCGGTGCTGTGGTGATCGGGCGCGTGGCCGGTGGCGGCGTGAGCGAGCGGGCGCTTGCCGGGGACGGGGGCGCTGAACAGGCGGTCGTAGAGGCGCACCTCGCCCTTGTAGGCGTGTTTCGCGCTGACCCAGTGGATGTTGCCCTTGACCTTGTAGGTGTCCGCGCCCGGCGTGCCGGATTTACTGTCAGGCATGTATTCGCAGTGCACGGCGGTCACGTTGCCGCTCGCATCCTTTTCGCAGCCGGTGCATTTCACGACGAAGCCGTAGCGCAACCGCACGGTGTTGCCGGGGAATAGCCTGAAGTAGCCCTTGGAGGGGGTCTCCATGAAATCCTCGCGCTCGATCCACAGCTCGCGCGAGAAGGGAACGGCGCGCTTGCCCAGCTCCGGCTTCTGCGGGTGGTTGGGCGCGTGGCATTCCTCTTCCCGCCCTGCCGGGTAGTTGTCGATGACGAGCTTCAGGGGATCGAGCACCGCGATCCTTCTTTCGGCGCGCTCGTTGAGGTCCTCGCGCATGCAGTCCTCGAGGATGCTGTAGTCGATCCACGAGTCGGCTTTCGAGACGCCGATGCGCTCGGCGAAGGCGCGGAAGCCTTCCGGCGTGTAGCCGCGCCGGCGCGCGCCGACCAGCGTGGGCATGCGCGGGTCGTCCCAGCCTTCGACGTGCTTTTCCTGCACGAGCTGGATCAGCCTGCGCTTGGAGAGCACAACGTAGGTGAGGTTGAGGCGGGCGAATTCGATCTGCTGCGGCAGCGGCTTTTTCAGCAGCCCGCCCTCGGCCAGCCTTTCGAGCAGCCAGTCGTAGAAGGGCCGCTGCGCCTCGAACTCCAGCGTGCAGATGGAATGGGTGATGCGCTCCAGGGCGTCCTCGATGGGGTGGGCGTAGGTGTACATCGGGTACACGCACCACTTGTTGCCGGTGTTGTGGTGCTCGGCATGGCGGATGCGGTAGATGGCCGGGTCGCGCAGGTTGATGTTGCCGGAGGCCATGTCGATTTTCGCGCGCAGCGCGTGGGTGCCGTCGGCAAACTCGCCCGCCTTCATGCGCCGGAAGAGGTCGAGGTTCTCCTGCGGGGAGCGGTCGCGGTAGCGGCTGTTGCGGCCCGGTTCGGTCAGCGTGCCGCGGCTGGCGCGCATCTCTTCGGCGGACTGCGAGTCGACGTAGGCGTGGCCGGACTGGATGAGGTACTCCGCGAATTCGTACATCCAGTCGAAGTAGTCCGAGGCGAAATACCGGTTCTCGCCCCACTCGAAGCCGAGCCAGTGCACGGCGTCGATGATGGAATCGACGTACTCCTGTTCTTCCTTCTCCGGGTTGGTGTCGTCGAAGCGCAGGTGGCAGGCGCCGCCGTAGTCGCGCGCCAGGCCGAAGTTGAGGCAGATCGATTTGGCGTGACCGATGTGCAGGTAACCGTTCGGCTCCGGCGGGAAGCGGGTGCGGATCCTGGCCGCATCCGCCGGCGCGCCTTCGTGCGCGCCGGCGGGGCCGGGGCGGCCGGCCCAGGTGACGCCGGCGTGCTTGCCCGAGGCAAGATCGGCCTCGATGATCTGGCGGATGAAATTGGAGGTCTGGGCCGCTTCCGGGGCGGCCTTGGCGTTCTTGGCGTTGCTCATGGTCCGGTGAGGATGCCGGCGCGCCGGGCGCCCGATGAAAAAAAGTATTTTACCGTGGGGCAGGTCGGAGCGCGGCGTAAATGGCGACGAACGAAAGCAGGATGAAGGCGATCAGCGACAGCTCGGGTATGGAGAGCCCGAGGAACTTCCAGTCAACGCGCGTGCAGTCGCCGTTCGCCTCGAACATGGCCGGCCACCATTTGGCGAGCGGCAGGCCGTTGAGGAAGCGCTCCTCCGGGCTGATGCCGCATTCGGCGGCATGCGGACGGTAGGTGAGGTACACCTGCCAGGCGGCCACCGCCGCGCCCAGCGTGGCCCACAGGTCGAGCAGCCCGGCATATACCCAGCGCGCCGCGCCCGCGGGACGGTGGGCCGCCGCGACGAGCGCAGTGAAGGCGAAGAGGATGAAGGCGATGCGCTGCATGACGCACAGCGGGCAGGGCAGCAGGCCGATGGCATCCTGCAGGTAGAACACGGCGAAGCCGAGCAGGGCGAGGCAGCCCAGGCCGGCGGCGAGATGGAACTGGTGTGCTTTCATAGGCCGTCATTATGCCTTGCCGGGCAGGGCAGTGGAACGTCCTGCCCGGCGGGCAGCCGCCGCTATGCCTCAGCGCGCGCGGGATAGTCGTTCTTGAACCGGCTTCAACCGCGCCAGCGCACTCGCTGGCGGACAAGCTCGTCCACTTTGCTCAGCGTGTCCGGAGAATCGGCGATGACGGCGTAAAAACCCTGCCCGCCGGGCCGGGCCACGGCGTTCCAGCCGCCGACTTGCGCCTGCTCCGAGTCGGCTTTCATGCGCTTGGCGGGGATGAGGATCAGCGTGGCCAGGCCGCCCTGCTCGGTCTCGAACACGATGTGCCAGCCGGTTCCCTCGGGCACCGGGCAGAGCTTCATGTAGCGCACTTTGCCAAGCGAGGCCAGCATTTCGCCGCCGAAGTTGTGCATGACGGTGCGGAACAGCTCGGGATCGGCGCTGCGCGTGGTGGTGAAGGATTCCGGCTCGTGCATGACGTGCTCGATGGCGAGCCGCGCGTAGTCCTGCGAGGCATAGTCCTTCCATTGCAGGATGCCGAAGGCGACGGTGAGCACCACGGTCGCCGCCACGGCCCACAGGCGCGGCGCGAAGGGGAAGGACAAGCGCGCGCCGGTCTTGCGGCGCAGGATGATGCGCTCGGCCAGGCCCTCGGGCACGGGAACGTTCAGCGCAGTGGCGAAGCGTTCCCCGGTTTCGTTGATCTCGATGGCGAAGCCGCGGCAGGCCGGGCATTCACCCATGTGGGCCAGTGCCTCGGGGCTGAGGCGGCGCGGGTCGGCCA
>PNJM01000262.1 GCA_013821865.1 Rhodocyclaceae bacterium | reverse complement strand
AGACGACGCCCTCGATGTGGTCATGAACTTCGACCATTCGCCGAAGCCGCATCGCCGGCTGAAGGCGGCCGTGGATTCCCTGTCGATCATCTACGAATATACGGCGAGCCGGCTGCGCAACTTCGGCTACATGAAGCTGGTGCGCAAAAGCCTGCCCGATGCGCGCATCGTGGTCGGCGGGACCGCGGTGTCGATATTCGGCAAGTACGTTGCCGACAGGTGTCCCACCGATACCGTTGTCGTCATCGGCGAAGGCGAGGACGCCATGCTGTCCATCGTCGATGGTTTCGACAGGCCTGCCGGCGAGTTCTACCACAAGGACCGTTCCGGGCGCGTCGTTCACCGCGGCCGGGCGGAGAGCTTCGATCTGCGCCGGCTTACGGCCGTGGATTTCGCCTACGTCGAATCGATTTTTCCCGCCTTCCGCAGCCATCTCGACGATGCCATCGGCGTGCATACCAAGCGGGGATGCCCCTTCCAGTGCCACTTCTGCCTGTATAACCAAATCGAGGGCACCAGCCAGCGCTACCGGGAGCCGGCCGAAATCGCCGAAGAAGTCGAGGTGCTCAACAAGCGGTACGGCGTCAGGCGAATCTGGTTTACGGACGCGCAGTTCTGCTCGACCAGGAGAAGCACGGAGCACATCGATCATCTCCTGGACGAGCTTCTGGCCAGGAAGACGGAGATCAGCTGGTCGGGCTATCTGCGGCTCAACCACCTGACGCCGGCGATTGCAGAAAAAATGCTGGCGACGGGACTGAGCAGTGTCGACCTGTCGTTCACCGGCTCGCAGGAAATCGTCGACAAGCTGACCCTGGGCTACTCGCTGGAGCAGCAGATGGACGCCTTCCGCATGTTCAAAACGAACGGCTACGCCGGCCAGAAGATCAAGCTGTACATGCCGCTGAATGCTCCCGGCGAAACCGCCCGCACGCTGCGGATGACCATCGACAAGATCAAGGAGCTTTACGAACTGTTCGGGCGCGAGAATGTGCTGCCGTTCATCTTTTTCATCGGCGTCCAGCCGAACACGCCGGTGGAACGGATGCTGATCGGCCAGGGCTATCTGAAGCCGGACTACAACCCGCTCACATTGAATCCGTTTCTCATCAAGCGGCTGCTTTACAACCCGAAGCCGCTCGGCCGCCTGATCGGCCGGGCCTACCTCGAAGCGCTCGAATCGGACGATTCGGGCGGCGGCGAGTACATCGGTCGGGCAACGATGGACATCATCGAGCGGGAACTGGCCGGACTGGGTGCGGCGGCCGGGACGGACGAGCCGCCTGCGCGAATCGATGCGCGGGGTGGGCTTGCGCAATGCGCGCCCGCCGCGCCGGATGAATGCTGCCAGGCCTTTCCGGTTTCGGTGCTGCAAGACAACGGGGTTCGGCACTGAGGCGTTGCGGTACTACGGCCGGCCGGAAGAGGAATATAATTTGTATTTTATGGCGATATTGCGGCCGCTTATGTTGCGCTGCATTGAATCGAATCAGACAGGGGGGATTTGCATATGCCGGATCTAGCGATCAAGAAACCGCGCCCGAAGCATCTTGACCTGGCCAAAATCAGGCTGCCGATGCCGGGATACGTGTCGATCCTGCACCGCGTCAGCGGGGCGGGGCTGTTCCTTATGCTGCCGTTCCTGATCTGGCTGCTGCAACTCAGTCTCGAATCGCCGCAGACTTTCGACAGCTTCAGGGCGGTCGTTGCCAACCCGTTCGCGAAACTGATCCTGCTCGGCCTGCTGTGGGCCTTTCTGCATCATTTCTGCATGGGCATCCGCATCCTCCTGCTCGACATGAACATCGGCGTCGATCTCAAGCCGGCGCGCGCCAGTTCCTGGGCCGTGCTGGCGGTGAGCCTGGCCCTGACCGCCATCCTGGGGGTGAAACTATGGTAAAGGACATCATTGTCGGCGCGCACTACGGCCTGAAGGACTGGCTCGCGCAGCGCGTCACTGCCGCGGTGATGGCGCTCTACACGCTCATCCTTGTCATCGCCCTGCTGGGTCGGGAGCCTCTCACGCAAGAGTCGTGGCGTGCGCTGCTCTCCGGCGGCTTCATGCGCTTCGCCACCTTCCTGTTCATCCTCAGCCTGACCTACCACGCCTGGGTCGGCGTGCGCGACATCTGGATGGACTACATCAAGCCGAACGGCGTGCGCCTGGTGCTGCACGTCGTCACGCTCCTCGCCCTGATCGGCTACGCCGGCTGGGCGGTGCAGATTCTCTGGAGAATCTAAGTGAAAGCCAGCAAACGCACATTTGACGCGGTGATCGTCGGCGCCGGCGGCGCCGGCCTGCGCGCCGCGCTGCAACTTTCCGAATCCGGCCTCAAGACTGCCGTCATCACCAAGGTCTTCCCGACGCGCTCGCACACCGTGGCCGCGCAGGGCGGCGTGGCCGCCTCGCTCGGCAACTCAGAGGAGGATCACTGGCACTGGCACATGTACGACACCGTCAAGGGTTCCGACTGGCTCGGCGACCAGGACGCCATCGAGTTCATGTGCCGCAAGGCCAACGAGGTGGTGATCGAGCTCGAGCACTACGGCATGCCCTTCGACCGCACCGACAGCGGCAAGATCTACCAGCGTCCCTTCGGCGGCCACATGTCCAACTTCGGCGAGAAGCCGGTGCGCCGCTCTTGCGCGGCGGCCGACCGCACCGGCCACGCCATGCTGCACGCGCTGTACCAGCGCAACGTGCGCGCCAACACCCAGTTCTTCGTCGAGTGGATGGCGCTGGACCTCATCCGCGACGCGGACGGCGAAGTGCTCGGCGTCACCGCGCTGGAGATGGAGACGGGCGAGGTCGTGGTCTTCCAGGCCAAGGCGACGATTTTCGCCACCGGCGGCGCGGGACGCATCTATTACTCCTCGACCAATGCCTTCATCAACACCGGCGACGGCCTCGGCATGGCGGCACGCGCCGGCATCGCCCTCGAGGACATGGAGTTCTGGCAGTTCCACCCGACCGGCGTGGCCGGCGCCGGCGTGCTCATCACCGAGGGCGTGCGCGGCGAGGGCGGCATCCTGCGCAACAGCAGCGGCGAGCGCTTCATGGAGCGCTACGCGCCCAACGCCAAGGACCTCGCCTCGCGCGACGTGGTGTCGCGCGCCATGACCACGGAAATCAACGAGGGGCGCGGCTGCGGTCCGGCCAAGGACCACGTGCTGCTCGACATCACCCACCTCGATCCGA
>PNJM01000261.1 GCA_013821865.1 Rhodocyclaceae bacterium | reverse complement strand
CGGCACTCTACCACCTGGCCGGCATCGGCCTCATCCTGGCGGGAATCTTCCTCACGACCCGGGCGCGGCCGTAGCGCTGGTCGGCGAACACCGCGCCGTTGCGGTGCAGAGGAGGGTGGCGGTGCAGGTAGAGGTTTTCAACGAAGGGCGAGCCCCAAGCCAGTCCAAGTTCGCTTATCCTAAACCATGCTCCGCACCCTGAAGCAGCTCTTCGGCAAGCCCGACCAGCCCGCCCCCGCCGTCGCCCCCGCGCAGTGGGCGCGGGTGGAGGCCGGGTTGCCGTTCCTGGATCATCTCGCCCCCGCCGACCGGGCGCGGCTGCGCGAGATGGCGCTGGCCTTCGTCGCGGAAAAGGAATGGCACGGCGCGCAGGGACTGGATATCACGCCGGACATCCGGCTTTCCATCGCGCTGCAGGCCTGCCTGCCGGTGCTGAACCTGGGACTCGATTCCTATCGCGGCTGGGTGGGGGTGATCGTCTATCCGGGCGACTTCGTCATCCCGCGCCGGACGATGGACGGGGCCGGCGTGGTGCATGAGTACGACGACGAGGTGGCGGGCGAGGCCTGGGAAGGCGGCCCGGTGCTGCTGTCATGGTTCGACAAGGCCGAGGACGCCGACGGCATGAACGTGGTGATCCACGAGTTCGCCCACAAGCTGGACATGCTGAACGGCATGCCCGACGGCCTGCCGCCGCTGCACGAGGGCATGAGCCGCCAGGCGTGGCTGGATGCCTTCGAGCCCGCCTACCGGGATTTCTGCGCACGCGTCGATGACGGCGAGGACACCCTGCTCGACCCCTACGCCGCCGAGCACCCGGCCGAGTTCTTCGCCGTCATGAGCGAGGCATTCTTCGAGACGCCGGAACTGCTGCGCCACGAATACCCGGCGGTGTATGAGCAGCTGAAGCGGTTCTACCGCCAGGACCCGGCGGCGCCGTGAGCAAGCGGCTTCTGATCGTCTACCACACGCAGAGCGGCAACACCGGCCGCATGGCCGAGGCCGTGCTGCGCGGGGCACGGCGCGAGGCGGAAACCGAGACGGTGATGAAGCGCGCCTTCGACGCCGGGCTCGACGACCTGCTCGCCTGCCAGGGCCTGATCATCGGCACGCCGGAAAATTTCGGCACCATGTCCGGCGCGGTCAAGGATTTCTTCGACCGCACCTACTACCCGGCCGAAGGCAAGACGACGGGCCTGCCCTGGGCGATCTTCGTCAGCGCCGGCAACGACGGCACCGGCGCCGTCACGCAGATCGAGCGCATCGCCACCGGCTACGGCTGGAAGCGCGTGGCCGATCCGCTCATCGCCCGCCATGGGGTGACGGACGAGGACATCGGCCGCTGCGAGGAACTGGGCGAGGCGATGGCCTCGGGCATCGCGCTGGGGGTTTTCTGATTCCCCGCAGCTTCCAGGTAGCGGACGAAGGCGAGTACCGGCACAAAGACAATTGCCAAGACAACATGCGCGGCGCCGAAGGCCGACATGCGCACGACGCGCGTGGCACCTCCCTGCCTCGCCGCCCACAGCGCATTCGAGCACTGCTCGGGCGCGCGCAGTCCCGGCGGCGCAAGGAACCAGACAGTGTCCGCGCCTGCGAAGGCGGGACCGAGCGTCCACGGCTTCTCCAGATCGCCGACCTGAATCTCGACTCCCTGCGGCACTGTCGGCGGCGGCACGGGCGACGTGGATCGGGCGCTGCGCAATCGTCGAGGACGTGAAGCGGCGTCTGGCCGGGGTAGCGGAAGACCTGAATGCAGCGCACCCGCACCCGGAATCGCTCCGGGATACGCTACGTCAGGTCGTGGATAGGGTCGATCTCGACCCTGTGACATTCGATGCGTCAATCACTTACCGCATCGACCCCGCTGCAAACGCGGGTCAAGAGTGGCGTCCCCACGGGGATTCGAACCCCGGTTACCGCCGTGAAAGGGCGATGTCCTAGGCCTCTAGACGATGGGGACCCGAGGTGCTGCTCGAAGGTCTTAAGGTGTCTTGTGGTGGAGGTAAGCGGGATCGAACCGCTGACCTCTTGCATGCCATGCAAGCGCTCTCCCAGCTGAGCTATACCCCCACAGAGGAGCGCGCATTATACGGACCGACTGAATGCTTGTAAAGCCGCCCGAGGGCTTTCCCGCAGCCGGCTGCGGAGCGCTACAGCACCTTGCCCGGGTTCATCAGGCCGTATGGATCGAGCGCCTGCTTCACCGCGCGCATCAGGTCCATCTCCACCGCGCTCTTGTAGCGCAGGATCTCGGCGCGCTTCAACTGCCCGATGCCATGCTCGGCGCTGATGCTGCCGTCCAGGCTGACAACCACGTCATGGACGATGCGATTCGCGGCCGGCGTGGCGGCGATGAAATCGGCGTTGGCCGCCGAGTCCGGCTTGGACAGGTTGTAATGCAGGTTGCCGTCGCCGATGTGGCCGAAGGTGACGATGCGCAGATCGGGAAATGCGCGCCGCAGTTCCGCATCGGCGCGGGCGATGAACTCGGCGATGCGCGAGACCGGCACCGCCACGTCGTGCTTGATGCTGAGACCCTCGATGCGCTGCGCCTCGGAAATGTTTTCGCGCAGATGCCACAGTGCCTGCCGCTGAGCGACGTCCTGCGCCACTGCCGCATCGGCGATGCGGCCCGCCTCCATTTCCGCCGCGAGGATCTTCTCCAGCGTGCCGGCCAGATCGAAGCCTTCCAAGGTGTCGGTCAATTCGACCAGCACGTACCACGGCGAAGTCGCCGCCGCCAGCGGGTCGCGCGTGTTCGGAATGTGCTTCAGCACCAGTTCCAGCGCAGGGCGGCCGATGATCTCGAAGCCGCTGACGCGCTCGCCGCAGGCGCCGCGCAGCCGTCCCAGCAGTTCGACCGCCGCGGCCGGATGTCGCACCGCCGCCCAGGCCGTGGCGCTCGCCCGCGGCTGGGGAAAAAGCTTGAGCACCGCCGCCGTGACGATGCCGAGCGTGCCCTCGGCGCCGATGAAGAGATGCTTGAGATCGTAGCCGGTATTGTCCTTGCGCAGGCCGCGCAGGCCGTGCCAGATGCGCCCGTCGGGCAGCACCGCTTCCAGGCCGAGGACAAGCTCGCGCATGTTGCCATAGCGCAGGACGTTCACGCCGCCGGCATTGGTGGACAAATTGCCGCCGATCTCGCAGCTGCCTTCGGCGGCCAGCGAGAGCGGGAAGAGCCGGTCGGCCTGCGCCGCCGCCTCCTGCACCTGCCGCAGAACGCAGCCGGCTTCGGCGGTGAGGGTGTTGTTGGCCCCGTCGATTCCG
>PNJM01000260.1 GCA_013821865.1 Rhodocyclaceae bacterium | reverse complement strand
TCTTCGCCGGCTTCAGGCAGAACACCGGCAACCTCGTCATGGTCGGCGTGTTCTACCTGATCGGCGTGGCCGGCGTGATGGCCATCACCTTCCTGGTCGGCGGCGGTGCCGCCCTCACCGGCGGCATGATGGGCCGCGGACCCGGCGTGGGCATGGCGATCGGCGGCTTCTTCCTGGCCATGCTGATCATGCTGGCGCTGATGGTGCCGCTGGCCATGGCCATCTGGTTCGCCCCCGCCCTGGTGATCTTCCGCAACGTGGCGCCGCTGGAGGCCATGAAGGCCAGCTTTTTCGCCTGCCTGAAGAACATCGTGCCCTTCCTGGTCTATGGCGTGATTCTCTTCGTGCTCGGCATCATCGCCATGATCCCCTTCGGCCTGGGGCTCCTCGTCCTGGTGCCGGTGATGATGGGCTCGGTCTATGCGTCGTATGTGGAGATTTTCGAGTAACCCGCTCTCCCGCCGCGCTGCATGGCGCGGCGGATGCCGCTAGATGCGGGCCCGCAGACTGCCCGCGTCGCGCGGCCGCTACTGGATCGCCGAAGGCTTCCGGCTGTTCCGGCGCAATCCTCCCCTGATGACGGCGGTGACCCTCACCTATATGGTGCTGGTGCTCGTCATGAATTTCCTGCCGCTGATAGGCCCCTTCCTGCTTCCGCTGGCGCTGCCCGCGCTCTCGGTCTGCGTCGCCAACGCCGCGCGCGGAATCGAGCGCGGCGCGGAGTTTCGGCCGGCCGCACTGTTCGAAGGCATTTTCGAGAATCGCAAGGCCTTGTTCGTGCTGGGCTGCCTGCATCTGCTCGGCTCGCTCGGCCTGCTCGGGCTGACCCTGCTTGTGGAAGGCGGCCGGCTCGTTTCGCTCGATGCCGTGAGCAAGGCCGACGAAGTCGAGGTGCTGGGCGCCCTGCTGCGGCTGATGCTGCTTGCCTTGCCGCTGATCATGGCGTTCTGGTTCTCGCCGCTGCTCACGGCCTGGGATGGCGTCCCGGCAGCCAAGGCATTGTTCTTCAGTTTCGTCGCCAGCTGGCGCAACTGGCGCGCCTTCCTCGTCTATGGCCTCGGCCTTGGCCTGTTGATGGTATTTGCGCCGGGGCTGTTGCTGATCGTCTTCGGCCTTGTCTCGAAAACCCTGCTCGACATCATGTCGATCGCACTGCGCATGATGCTTGTATTCGTCTTCGCTCCGATCCTCATGGCCAGCGTCTATGTGAGCTACCGGGACGTTTTCGGCCCGGTGTCCGACAATGCCGGCGCCGGCTGAATCGCGTCCGCTCGGGCTGCTCGGCGGCACCTTCGATCCGGTGCATTTCGGCCATCTGCGCCTGGCCGAAGAGGCGCGCGAGGCGCTCGACCTGGCCCAGGTGCTGTGGATTCCCGCCGGCCGGCCGCCGCATCGCACTCTCCCGCGCGCCGCCGCCGCGGACCGCCTGGAGATGGTGCGCCTGGCCATAGCCGGCAATCCGCATTTCGCACTCGACGATGCCGAGTCCCGCGCCGGGACGCCGAGCTATACCGTGCCGACGCTGGAACGGCTGCGCGCGCTGCACGGCGGGCGGCCGCTGGTGCTGGTGCTGGGCAGCGATGCCTTCCTCGGCCTGCCGGCCTGGCACCGCTGGCGGGAGCTGTTCGGCCTGGCCCATATTGCCGTGGCGACGCGGTCCGGCTTCGAGCTGGCCGCGGAGGAGATGGGCGCGGACCTGGCGGAAGAATTCGCGCCGCGCCTGGGCAGCGACCCGGCGGATCTGAAGAACGCCGCCGCCGGCCGCATCGTCCCGTTCGCCATGACGCCCCTGGCCATCTCCGCTTCGCTGATCCGGGCACGGATTGCGGCCGGCCTCAGCACGCGCTATTTGCTCCCCGATCCTGTTCGAGAGTATATTGAGCCGCATCACCTGTACCGAGCATCTGATGGACGTTAGAAAACTGCAGAAAATCGCCGTTGCCGCGCTGGAGGACATCAAGGCGCGCGACATCGAGGTCATCAATACCACCAAGCTCTCCTCCCTCTTCGACCGCATCATCGTCGCCAGCGCCGATTCGGCGCGGCAGACCAAGTCGCTGGCGCGCAGCGTGCAGGACAAGGTGCTGGCCGCGGGCGGCACCGTGCTCGGCATGGAAGGCGAGGAGACCGGCGACTGGATCGTGGTCGATCTCGGCGACATCGTCGTGCATGTCATGCAGCCGGCCGTGCGCAGCTACTACAACCTGGAAGAACTCTGGTCGGCCAGGCCGGCTGCGAGGAAGCAGGCCGCCGCTTCCCGGTAGAACATGCGGCGGAGATGAAACTTGTCATTGCCGCCGTCGGAACACGCATGCCGGGCTGGGTCGACGAGGCCTTCGCCGAGTTCGCCAGGCGCATGCCCCGCGAGCTGCCGCTTCAACTGAACGAAATCAAGGCCGAACCCCGCAGCGGCGGCAAGAGCGCCGACGCGCTGCTGGCCGCGGAAGCCGCGCGCATCAAGGGCGTGCTGCCCGGCCGCTGCCGGCTGGTCGTCCTCGACGAGCGGGGCGACGACCTGACTACGCGCGGCCTGGCCGGGCGCCTGGAGAAATGGATGGAAACGGGCAACGATGTCGCCCTGGTCATCGGCGGTCCCGACGGGCTGGCGCCGGAGATCAAGGCCGCGGCGGCCGAGACGCTGCGCCTGTCCAGCCTGACGCTGCCCCATGCGCTGGCGCGCGTGCTGCTGGCGGAAGCGCTCTACCGGGCGGCCAGCCTCATGAAGGGCCACCCCTACCACCGGGAATAATTTTCGGATTGGAAATGGAATAAACTGAGCCTCATGGTTTCGCTCGAACCCCGCATCTATCTCGCCTCGCGCAGCCCGCGCCGCCGCGAACTGCTCGCCCAGATCGGCGTGCGCTTCGAGATGCTGATGTTCCGCGGCCTGCCGCGCGAGGACCTGGACGTGGAAGAGACGCCTCTGCCGGGCGAGACCCCTGACGCCTATGTCCAGCGCGTCACCCTGGCCAAGGCGGGTGCCGGCATGGCGCGCGTCCATCAGCGCCGGCTCATCGCCTACCCGGTCCTCGCCGCCGATACTACGGTGGAGATCGACGGCAACATCATCGGCAAGCCGGAGCACGAGGCCGACGCCGTGGACATACTGCGCCGGCTTTCCGGGCGCACGCACCGCGTGCTCTCCGCGGTCGCCGTGGCGGAGGGGGAGCGGATCGAACATTTGCTCAACGTCAATGAAGTCCGCTTCCGGGCTTTGGAAAATGACGAAATTCGCCGATATGTTTCCAGCGGCGAGCCGCTCGACAAGGCGGGGGCCTACGGCATCCAGGGACGCGCCGC
>PNJM01000259.1 GCA_013821865.1 Rhodocyclaceae bacterium | reverse complement strand
CGTCCTCCATCAGGTTGTGGATGGGCACGCAGCCGTTGCCCGCCAGCCAGGAGCCGAGGTAGTGGATGCCGACGTTGATGTTGTTGCGCAGGCCGGCCTCGGTGATGGGCTGCTCGGGCTGGAAGTTGAGCCAGTCCTTCGGGCCGTAGGTGTCGGTGCGCTGCTTGTCCCACTGGTTGGGGCGGTCGCCGAGCACCTTGACGAACTCTTCCATGGCGATGGAGACGAGGCCCGGGTGGGCAACCCAGCCGCCGTCGTAGCCGTCGTTGGCGTCGCGCGTCTTGTCGTGGCGGATGCCGGCCAGCGCCTTCTCGTTGGCGACCGGATCGCCCTTGATCGGGATCAGCGCGCTCATGCCGCCGATGGCCGGCGCGCCGCGCTTGTGGCAGGCTTTCACCAGCGCCAGCGCGTAGCTGCGCATGAAGGGCACTTCCATGGTGATGGCGCCGCGGTTGGCCAGGCAGAAATCCTTGTTCTTCTTGAATTTCTTGATGCAGGAGAAGATGTAGTCCCAGCGCCCGGCGTTGAGGCCGGCGGAGTGCTCGCGCAGTTCGTAGAGGATCTCTTCCAGCTCGAAGGTGGCGAGGATGGTCTCGACCAGCACGGTGGCCTTGATGCTGCCGCGCGGCAGGCCGATCTCGTCCTGCGCCATGCAGAAGATGTCGTTCCACAGGCGCGCCTCGAGGTGCGATTCCATCTTCGGCAGGTAATAGAAGGGGCCGGCGCCGCGGGCGATCTGCTCCCTGGCGTTGTGGAAGAACACCAGGCCGAAGTCGAAGATGCCGCCGGAGACGCGCTGACCGTCGACCAGCATGTGCTTCTCGTCGAGGTGCCAGCCGCGCGGGCGGATCTGCATCACGGCGATCTTGTCGTTGAGCTTGTAGACCTTGCCGGCCTCGCTGGTGAGAGTCAGTCTGCGGCGCACGGCGTCGTAGAGGTTCACCTGGCCCTGCACCTGGTTGTACCAGTTCGGGCTGTTGGAATCCTCGAAGTCGGTCATGTAGGAATCCGCGCCGGAGTTGAAGGCGTTGATGATCATCTTGGCCTCCACCGGGCCGGTGATCTCGACGCGGCGGCACTCCAGCGCCTTCGGCAGCGGCGCCACACGCCAGTCGCCTTCGCGGATGTGCTTGGTTTCGGGCAGGAAGTCCGGCATCTCGCCGGCGTCGATGCGCGCCTGCCGCTCGACGCGCTTGGCGAGCAGTTCCTTGCGGCGCGATTGGAAGGCGCGGTGCAGCTTGGCGACGAAGGCCAGCGCGTCGTGCGTGAGAATCTCGTCGAAGCGGGGATGGATCGGCGCGTTGATCTGAACGCCTGAGGGGAGGTTGAGGCTCATGTTGACTCCTTGATTGAATTTTGTACGAACGAAACCACGTCGGTCAGCAGTCGTCCTTGGGCGGTGGGTTGCACGCCCAGTTCTTCGAGCGGCTGGCCGCTGCGATTGATCCAGAAAGTCGTGTAGCCGAACCAGGCAGCCCCGATGGCGTCCCAGCAGTTCGACGAGACGAAGAGAATCTCCCTTGTGGGGAGCTTGAAGGCGTCCGGCCCGAGCCGGTAGGCCTCGGGCGCGGTCTTGTACTTCTTCACCGCCTCGACCGACAGCAGGTGGTCGAAGAGGCCGCTCATGCCGGCGCTTTTGACGGCGATGTCGAGCATCTCCGGCGTGCCGTTGGAGAGGATGGCCAGCGGCAGGCCGAGTTTTTTCAGTTCCTTGAGGGCGCCGAGGTTTTCCGGGAAGGCGGAGAGGCAGGCATACTGGCTCATCAGGCGCTTGCGGGCGTCCTCCGTGAGATCGAGACCGAGCTTGCGCGCAGAGAAGACCAGCGCTTCTTCCGTCACCTGCCAGAAGGGCACATAGCGGTCGGAGAGCGTGCGGATGCGCGTGTAGGCGATCTGCGTGTCGCGCCACTGCGCGGCGAGCTCCGCGCCCCTGCCGGGGAAAAGTTGCTCGGCGAGCGCGCCGACGGAATAGACGTCGAACAACGTGCCGTAGGCATCGAAGGCGATGGCGCGGATGGTCATGTCAGTGTTTCAGCCAGCCGAGGCCGGCTTCGGTGGTGGATGATGGCTTGTACTCGCAGCCGACCCATTCTTTATAGCCGATGCGGTCGAGGTGCGCGAAGAGAAAGCCGAAGTTAATCTCGCCCGTGCCCGGCTCGTGGCGGCCCGGATTGTCGGCGATCTGGATGTGCCCGATTTTTTCGATGTTCGCGGCGAGCGTGTTGGCCAGGTCGCCCTCCATGCGCTGCATGTGATGGACGTCGTACTGCAGGAAGAGGTTGTCCGCGCCCACTTCCTCGATCAGGTCGAGCGCCTGCCGCGTGCCGTGCAGGAAGAAGCCCGGGATGTCATAAGTGTTGATCGGCTCGATGAGCAGTTTCAACCCGTGCGCTTTCAGCCGCAGGGCGGCATGGCGCAGGTTGCTCACGAGGACATGGCGCGCGGTGTCGGCCGGCACCAGCGGCGGGCGGATGCCGGCGAGGCAGTTCAGCTGCGGCACGCCGAGCGCGGCGGCATAGGCCAGCGCCGGGTCGATGCCCTGTCTGAATTCGTCGACGCGCTCCGGATGACAGGCGATGCCGCGTTCGCCGGCCGCCCAGTCGCCGGCGGGCAGGTTGAACAGCACGAGGGAGAGCTTGTTGCAGAATAGCGCCTGCTGGAGTTCTTCAGCCGATGTTTCGTATGGGAACTGGATTTCCACCGCCATGAAACCGGCGCGCGCGGCCCGCTCGAAGCGCTCTGGCAGCGGTGCCTCGGTGAACAGCATCGACAGGTTGGCGGCAAAACGTGGCATGGGATCAAGATACCCCGTCTTGTTGGTTAATAAAATACAGGTAAAATCAATTCATTGTTGCAAAAATAGCAAAACCAATATGGCCCGCCTGAAGCAGATCGAGACCTTCGTTTCCGTGGCCAGCCGCGGCAGCCTGACGGCCGCCGCTGCCGCCGAGGGGGTCGCGCCGGGCGTGGTGAGTCGGCGCCTGGATGCGCTGGAAGGGCGGCTTGGCGTCAAGCTGCTGCTGCGCACGACCCGGCGTGTGACGCTGACCTTCGAGGGCAGCGCCTACCTGGAAGACTGCCAGCGCATCCTGCGCGAACTGGGCGAGGCCGAGGCCTCGGTCAGCCTGGGCGGGGTGAAGGCGCGCGGCCACCTGCGCCTTTCGGCGCCGGCCGGCTTCGGACGCCGCCACGTGGCGCCGCTGATCATGCAGTTCCTCGATGCCCATCCGGAAGTGACGGTGAGCCTCGACCTCTCCGACCGCCTGGTCGACCTGGTGAACGAGGGCGTCGACTGCGCCATCCGCGTCGGCGAACTGACCGACTCCAGCC
>PNJM01000258.1 GCA_013821865.1 Rhodocyclaceae bacterium | reverse complement strand
TCGGCGTCGTCCAGGCGGTACTCCTCGACCAGCGGCGCGTGGAAACGGCCGAAGCGCTCGCCCCATTCGCGGTGCACGTCCTCGATGACGGCAAGCGAGTTCCGCATGCCGGCGCACTGTCCCTTGCGGTAGCGCACGAACATCGACGGGCCGGGCCCGCCGGCGCCGCCGGTGAGCGGGTCGATGGCCATCGGCCGGTCGGGATCGAGCGCGGCATGCCAGTTCACGTCGCGCGGCGGCAGAAAGGCATCGACCTCGTCCTGCACCGGCAGCTCGACGCGGGCCGCGCCGTAGGAGAGATAGTTGCCGTCGTGGCAGACGTTCACCGGCAGCATCACGTCGTGGTGCTCGGCGATCTTGTAGGCCATGATGGTCGTGTCGATCACTTCCTGCACCGTCTCGCAGTACATCTGGATCCAGCCCACTTCGCGCACCGACATGGCGTCCTGGTGGCCGCCCCAGACGCTCTGCGGCGTCAGCGTGTCCCGCGTGACGATGGACATCACCAGCGGCATGCGCAGGCCGGGCGTGCGCAGATACGGCTCGAACATGAAGGCCAGCCCCGGCCCGCAGGTGCCCGTGTAGGTGCGCGCGCCGGCCAGCGCGCCGCCGTGCAGCACCGAGAGCACGGAATGCTCGCCTTCGACGTCGACGATCTCGGCGTCGAGCTTGCCTTCGGCGACGAACTTGGCGAGATATTCGACCAGCGAGGACTGCGGCGTGATGGGATACACCGCCACCATGTCCACCCGGGCCAGCGTCACGGCCCAGGCAGCCCCTTCGTTGCCGTCGCAGACGATGTACTTCTGTTTGGGTTTGAGAACGGCGCTCATTGGACTACCTTCCCCCCGTCCCCCTTCCCAAGGAAAGGGGTGACGGTTGCTCGCTGACAAGCAGCTCGGATTGGTGACTGCGCCGTCCTTGGGGCGGCCCGGCGAACGGCGCTCATGCCAGCTCCTCCACCATCCTGATGGCGCGCTGCGGGCATTCCTTCGCGCAGATGCCGCAGCCCTTGCAGGTGGCCAGGTTGAAGTCGAACCAGGCCGACTTCTCCACCACGCACTGCACCGGGCAGTAGAGCCAGCAGACGGCGCATTTCACGCACTTGGCGCGATCGACCACCGGCCGCATGCTGCGCCAGTCTCCGGGCAGCATCGGGTTGGGCTGGGTGGCGATCGGGCAGAGGTCGCTGGGGATCTGCGAGTTGTCGAAGAAAGGTTTGGCCTGGATCTTCATGCCGCCGCCCGCCTTTCAATCTTGTGCACAGTCGTTTCGTTGTAGCCTCGCTCCAGCGCCTCCATGTTCTGCCTGAGGCCGGCATCGCGGAAATCCGAGTCCTCCACGGCGGCGCGCAGGGCGTCGAGCGAAACC
This sequence comes from Rhodocyclaceae bacterium, assembly GCA_013821865.1. GTDB lineage: Bacteria > Pseudomonadota > Gammaproteobacteria > Burkholderiales > Rhodocyclaceae > Desulfobacillus. Next base: position 1,959 of record PNJM01000258.1, on the reverse strand, counting down.
AGCCCGGTGGTCCTGGCGAAGGCGCCAAGCATGAGGGTGTTGGTGATGGGCCGCTTGAAGATTTCCAGCGCGATGGAAACGGCGTCGCAGAGGCCGACCGTGGCGACCCGATCGGGGATCTTCAGTTCGGCGAGCGGCCTGGCCGTGGTCTGCACCAGCGTGGCGTTGTCGCGGATGCCGTCGAAAATGTTCACTGAGCGGGACACCGTCGGATCGATGCAGAGGATGCAGTCCGGGCGGTAGATATTGGTCATCTGCCGGATCTCGCGGGAATCGGTGCGCAGGAAGCTCGCCACCGGCGCGCCCCGCCGCTCGAAGCCGAAGGACGGCACGGCGACAACGAACTTGCCTTCCTGCACCAGTGCGGAGGCCAGAATGCCGCCCGCCAGCACCGCGCCCTGGCCGCCGCGGCCATGAATTCTGATTTCGTACATCCCCGTTCTCCTCCTGGAGAGTCTCTCTGGGGAATGGCATCGTCCGGCTGCAGCCGGCTCTATTTGGTCCAGCCCGGCTTCACGCCCGGCTTCGCTTCGCCCTGCCCGCGCACCGGCAGGACCGGCAGCGCGAAGCCCTGATTGTAGGCCGCCCGCGCCACGATGGTGAATTTCAGCAGCCAGCCCGACACCGCCGCCACCGCGCCCGCCAGCACGGCGAGCCAGGGCAGGGCGCTGCCGTAGAAGATCCCGCCGACGATCAGCATTTCCGGCATGAGCTGGCCGATCATCTCGAATCTGGCGCCGAAGGGGCGCAGCACATCGAGCGCTTTTTTCGGCGCGCCCTTCTCCTCCAGCGCCTTCAGGTACATGCTCCACGACAAGCGGCGCAGGATGAGGGCGCCGAGCAGCACGCCGGCCAGCCAGCGCGGCGAGGCGCCCGGCAGGAAAGCCGCCAGCAGCGTCGCCAGCCCCGCGCCTTCCGTGAAGCCGGTGGCGATGATGAGGGGGATGATCTTCGGCTCGCGCCAGGCGGGGATGCCCTTGGAGGCATGAAGGATGCGCGCCTGGCAGTAGAGGAAGGCGACGCCGAGCAGCGCCGCAATGCCGGCCGGCGCTCCGCCGCCCAGCCATACCGCCGCCAGCGCGGCGATGAACAGCGGCGGCGCGACCAGCGCCTCGCGCGTCATCCACGAAGTCTGCGGATGGCGGAAGACGTTGAGCGAGCGGAAGGGCCGGCCGATCTCGGCCCAGACGCAGGTCAAGCCGATGCCGATCAGGGCCAGCGCGATCAGCGCCTGCACGCGATAGGCGTCGACGGAGCCCGAGGCGAGCGTGGCGAAGAACAGCAGGCCGGTGCCGGAGCCGCCGCCGATGAAGTTGCCGGCGGCGCGCCAGTCCCAGTTCGTCTGGTGCCAGGGCGTGACTCTCATTTTTTGTCCCAGATATAGTAGAAGCCCGGGTCGGTGCCCAGTTCCTCGTGCATGCGGAAAAACTGGTTCTCGGCGAGCAGCTTTGAAACGTTGCTGCCCGGGTCCTCCTTGTCGCCGAAGGCGAGCACGCCGGCAATGCAGGAATTGACGCAGGCCGGCGTCACCTCGGGATCGATGCCCGGCGTGAGGCCGTTCTCCTTGGCGGCATCGACGCGGTCCATGCAGAACGTGCATTTGGTCGCCACCGACATGCGCCGCGCGTCGAAGCGCTCCGCCTCCGATGCGGTCGGCTTTTCGCCGTAGGCAAACTCGGCGCGGTGCGAGATGTAGCGCGCCTGGTAGGGACAGGCCACGGCGCAGTAGCCGCAGCCGATGCACTTTTCGTAGTCGATCTCGACCAGGCCGTCGTCGCGCTGGTAGGTCGCCGTGGTCGGGCACACATGCATGCAGGGCGGGTTGGCGCAGTGCTGGCAGCCGACCGGCACGAAGCTGCGCCGTACGTCGGGGAACTCGCCGGATTCGATGTCGAGCACGTTGCGCCACTGCACGCCGGGCGGCGTGGCGTTGGTCTGGCGGCAGGCCGCGGTGCAGGT
>PNJM01000257.1 GCA_013821865.1 Rhodocyclaceae bacterium | reverse complement strand
AATGCCCTGTCGCGGCCCTTTCTGAGGCCGTTCCAGCGCCTCATTCCGCCCATCGCCAACATCGATCTCTCGCCGCTGGTGCTGCTGCTGGTCCTGCAGATCGCGCTCATGCTGCTGACCTGGCTGCGCGCCATTATCGTTCCCCTGATTGCATGACCGCTTCCTGGCTGCGGCAGGAGGCCTCGGGCAGCATAGTCCTTTCGCTGCACGTTCAGCCGGGCGCCAGGAAAACCGAAATCCGCGGAACGCACGGCGAGGCGCTGAAAATCCGCCTCGCTGCGCCGCCGGCGGACGGCAAGGCAAACGACTGCCTTATTGAATTTTTCGCGAAACTCCTTGAAGTGCCGCGTGCGCAGGTTGAACTGGTGAGTGGCGCCGCCGCGCGGCAGAAGCGGATAAGAGTGAGGGGCGCCAGGCCGCAGGCTGTCGAGCGCCTGCTCGCGGCAGCTTAGGGCCTGCCGTTTTCGAACACCATATGTCCGTCCAGCAGCGTGTAGCGCACGCGGCCCGGCACTTCCAGGCCGAGGAAAGGCGTGTTCTTGCCCTGGCTCTTGAGGGTTTCGCGCGACACCTTGATGCTGCCGCGCGGATCGAAGATGCATACGTCGGCCGTCGCCCCGACGGACAGCGTGCCGGCCTCGATACCCAGGATACCGGCCGCATCGCAAGTGATGCGGGCAAGCGCCCGACCCAGCGGCAGCTTCATCTCCACCGCCCATTTCAGCGTCAGCGGCAGCAGCAGTTCCAGCCCGGTGGCGCCCGGCTCGGCTTCCGCGAAAGGCACCTGCTTGGCGTCGTCATCCACCGGCGCATGGTCGGAGCAGACGGCGTTGATGCTGCCTTCCGCCAGGCCGCGACGCAAGGCATCGCGATCGCGCGCTGCCCGCAGCGGCGGCACAAGATGGGCGTGCGGGTTGAAGTAGCCGATATCCGTCTCGGAAAGATGCAAATGGTTGATCGAGACATCGCAGCTCACCTTGATGCCGCCGGCACGCGCGGCGACGATCATCTCCAGCGCCGCCGCGCCGGAGATGCGCGTAATGTGGATGCGCACGCCGGTATCCCGGGCCAGATGCATGAGGGTGGCGAGCGCGATGGTCTCCGCGCTGACCGGAATGCCTGGCAGACCCAGGCGCGTGGCCACTTCGCCGTCGTGCGCCACGCCGCCCTTGCCCAGGTACGGGTCCTGTGCCTGCAGCCAGACCGGAAAGTCGAAGGTGGCCGCGTATTGCAGCGCGCGCATCAGCACCTGCGTATCCACCACCGGGGTGTTGGCCTGGCCGAAGGCAACGCAGCCGGCTTCGTGCAGTTCGGCCATCTCCGTCAGCCGCTCGCCGGCCAGCCCGAGCGTAAGCGCGCCGACCGGATAAACATGGGCGAAGTTGGGATGACGCGCGCGGTGCTTGAGCATTTCCACCAGCCCCGGCTCGTCCAGCGGCGGGTCGGTGTCGGGCGGACAGGCCAGGCTGGTCACGCCGCCGGCCACGGCCGCGGCCATCTCCGACTCCAGCGTTGCCCTGTACTCGAAGCCCGGTTCGCGCAGCCGCGCCGAGAGGTCGATCAGGCCGGGGCAGACAACCAGGCCTGAGGCATCGATGATCCGGTTGGCGCTGAAGCCCTCGGGTACCGCACCGATGCCGGCGATCCTGCCGGCGGCAATGAAAAGGTCGCGCGGAGCGTCAATGCCGTTGGCGGGATCGATCAGATGGCCGTTCTTTACATGTATCTTCATCGTCAGTTTCCCGCCAGCATGGCCATCACCGCCATGCGCACCGCGATGCCGAAGGTGACCTGCGGCAGGATCACCGCATGCGGGCCGTCGGCCACGGCCGAGTCGATCTCCACGCCGCGGTTCATCGGGCCGGGGTGCATGACGATGGCGTCGGGCCGGGCGCGCTCCAGCTTGTCCGGCGTCAGGCCGTAGTACTTGAAGAACTCCTCGGATGAGGGGAGCAGCGCGCCCTGCATGCGCTCGTTCTGCAGCCGCAGCATCATCACCACATCGACGTCCTTCAGGCCGGCGCGCATGTCGTGAAAGACGCGCACGCCCAGCTTTTCGACGTCGGCGGGCAGCAGCGTCTTCGGCCCGATGACGCGCACCTCCGGCACGCCCAGCGTGGTCAGCGCATTGATCTGCGAGCGCGCCACGCGCGAGTGCAGCACGTCGCCGACGATGGCCACGGTCAGCTTCGTGAAGTCCTTCTTGTAGTGGCGGATCGTATACATGTCGAGCAGGCCCTGCGTCGGGTGGGCGTGCCTCCCGTCGCCGGCGTTGATGACATGGATATGCTCCTGGCGCATCGCGTCCAGATGCTGAGAGATGAGGAAGGGAGCGCCGCTGGAGGCATGGCGCACCACGAACATGTCCGCCTGCATGGCCGAGAGGTTATCCACCGTGTCGAGCAGGGTCTCGCCCTTCGAGGTCGAGGAGGTGCTGATGTTGAGGTTGATGACGTCGGCCGAAAGCCTTTTGGCTGCAATCTCGAAGGTGGTGCGGGTCCGCGTGGAGCTCTCGAAGAACAGGTTGAACACGCTCTTGCCGCGCAGCAGCGGCAGCTTCTTCACCTCGCGCTCCGCCACCTCGGTGAAGGGCGCGGCGGTGTCGAGGACGGCCGTGATGATCTCGCGCGGCAGGCCGTCGATGGTGAGCAGATGCTGCAGTTCGCCGTTCTTGTTGAGCTGCGGATTACGCATTGACCATCCTCAGGGTCAGTTTGCCGTTGTCGCTGCGCTCAAGCTGCAGGTTCTGGCCACGATCGAGTTCCATCGTTTGTGCCGCCCAGCGCGCGCAGATCGGCAGTTCGCGGCCGCCACGGTCGACCAGCACGGCGAGATCGATGCGCGCCGGCCGGCCATAGTCGAAGATCTCGTTCATCGCGGCACGGAGGGTGCGGCCGGTATAGAGCACGTCATCGACGATGATGACCGGGCGATCCTCCACTTCGAAGGGGATCTCCGAGGGCTTGAGTTGCGGGTGCAGGCCGGTGCGGCCGAAGTCGTCGCGGTAGAAGGAAACATCCATCGTGCCGAGCAGGATCTTCAGTCCAAGCGCGGCGTGCAGGCGCTCGGCGACCCAGACGCCGCCGGTGTGGATGCCGATCAGCGCGGTGTCCGGATGCAAACCGGGCCGCATTCTTTCCGCCAGGGCGATGCAAAGTTGTTCGGCGTCAGGAAGCCGCATCGAAGTAGCCTTGAAGGATGATCTGTGCGGCAAGGGCGTCGATCCTGCCCTTGCGCTTTTGCCAGCCCAGGCCGGCCTCGCGCAGTTGCGCATCGGCGGCGGCGGAAGTGAACCGCTCGTCGGCCAGTTCCACCGGCAGGCCGAAGCGCCCGTGCAGCTGGTTGGCGAAGCGGCGGCAG
>PNJM01000256.1 GCA_013821865.1 Rhodocyclaceae bacterium | reverse complement strand
GTCGCCGGAATCGCCGACGAAGCGGATCACGACGCTGTCCAGCTCCTCGACAGGGCGGTGTCGAATGCCTGTCCCGGTCTCCGTTGCCTGCACCGATACTGCCATGGTTCTCCTCCTCAAGAAGCCCTGCCTGCTCCGCCTCCGGAAGGAGGATAGCATCGGCAGGTTTTTTTCCATTATAATTTGGTTACCAACAATTTGGTACAAAGCTTTTTTGATCTGGGTCAAATGTTCGAAAAAAATCCCGTGCTAGCTTGTCTCCACGGGAAAGGAGACGACCATGAGCATCCGCGCCCTTGTCGACCGGCTGTGCAGCCGCCTGCATGACGCACCGCAATTCACGACCCAGGGCGCAACCCTGTTCGTCGACCTGGAGCGGCGTGAAGTCCGCCGCAAGTACCTGCCGGCAGACGTGCTGAAGAACTTCCTCGGCGGCCGCGGCGCCAACATGTGGCTGCTCTACAACCTGCTGCAGGAGGAAAAGGACGCGCTGGATCCCGGGATTCCCCTGGTTTTCGGCTCAGGGGTGCTGACCGGCGTGATGCCGTCGGCCACGCGCGGCAACTTCACCAGCAAGTCGCCCGATTCCTACGCCATTCTCGACGCCAACGGCGGCGATTACTTCCCGGCCTTCCTCAAGCGACACGGCTACGACCATCTGGTGGTCTACGGCCGGGCGGCGCAATGGACGCTGCTTCGCATCGCCTACGATGAAGTGGACTTCCTCGACGCCACGCCCTACGCCGGCCTGAACAATCTCGACACCGCCGCGGCGATCGAGCGCGATTTTGCCTGCAAGGAGCGCAAGGACATGGCGCTGGCGCGCATCACCAGTGCCGGCGAAAACCAGGTGCTGTGCTCGGGCATCATGGGCGGCATCAAGTCGATCTGGGCGCGCGGCGGCGGCGGCGCCAAGATGGGCGCGCTCGGCCTGAAGGCCATCATGATCCATGGCAAGCCGCACGACGCGGCACTGCCGCCCGACGCCAAGGCGCAGAACAAGGCCATCGGCAAGAAGATCACCGGCACCAGCGTCATCAAGAACGCGCTGAAGATGGTCGGCACGCCCTTCCTCTACAAGCCGAGCCGGGTGCTCGGTGCCATGGGCACCCGGAACAACCAGGAGACCACCTGGGGCGAATCGCTGGACGCCGACAACTTCGACGTCTACCGCCCCGGCATGGACGGCTGCTTCAAGTGCCCGGTGCATTGCCGCAACCTGAACGACATGACGCCCGAGGGCAAGGGCGGCTGGGGCGCGCATGCGCTGAAGGGATTGAAAGGCAACGCCAGCTACGACAAGGCGCAGGCCGATGTCGAGCATCTGAAACAGAAGACCTACAACGGCATCCGCAACGACGGCAAGTTCGACCGCTACGACAAGGGCGACGGTCCGGAATACGTCACCGTCGGCAAGTTCGGCCCGAACATCGGCATCAGGGAGCCTGAGCACGTGCTGCGGCTGAACAACATCCTCAACGACCTGGGCCTCGATTCGGCCAGTACCGGCAGCGCGATCGCCTGGGCCATGGAACTGTACCAGCGCGGCATCATCACGCAGAAGGAAACGCAGGGCCTCGATCTTTCCTGGGGCAGCTACGAGACTGTCGAGAAGCTGCTGTTCATGACGGCGGCGCGCGAGGGCTTCGGCAACGTGATCGCCGATTCCGCCCGCGCCGTCGACAAGGGGCACTACCCGCAGGAAGCGCTCAAATACCGCATGGCGGTGAAAGGGCTGTTCCAGTCGGATCCGCACGACTCGCGCATCCTCAAGGCCTTCGCCCTCGGGCTGGCGGTGGCCACGCGCGGCATGGACCACCTGCGCAACCGCGTCACGCTGGAGATCAATGCCCGCATCAACGATGACCCGGTCTTCAAGACCGCCCTCTACGGCGGCACCGTGGCGGCCGAGCCGAACAGCTACATCGGCAAGGAGTTCGCGGTAAGGAAGTGCGAGAACACCTTCGCCGTGGGCGACTCGGTCGGCATGTGCCGTTTCGACACCAAGCTGTTCAACTCCCCTACCCTGCCCGACACGGCGGATTTCGCCGAGCAGGTGACGACCCTCACCGGCATCGAGTTCAGCGAACATGATTTCGACGAGATCGGCCGCAACGTGATCGGGCTCGAGCGCATGCTCAACGCCCGCCTCGGTCTGCGCGGCAAAGATGACACGCTGCCGGTGCGCTGGTTCGAAGAGGAAAACACCTACGGCCCGTTCAAGGGCGAAAAGATCGATCGCGAGGAATTCGAGAAGCTGAAGGCGCGCTTCTATGCCCTGACCGGCCTGAACGCCGAGGGCGTGCCCGCGCTGGCGTGGCACGAAAAGCTGGCGCAGGCGACGACCGGGTTCGCCGTGCGCGTGGACCTGCCGAATGACGTGCCGGGCGCTCCCGAGCATTCGATCGTCATCGACGAGCCGGTCTCCAACGTCATCGAGCTGCGCCAGAGCCTGAAACGCCGGCTGCCCGAAGCCGCGGGGCAACTCTGCGACCGCAATCTCAACGTCGCCATCAATGGGAAAATGGTGCTTTCCGGGGAAAGCAGCGCCCCGGTCGGCAACGGCGACCGCGTGGCGCTATTCCCGATGATCGCGGGCGGATGAAACTTGATCGGCCGAACAGACGGTTGTGAATCCCGGTCTCAGCTCAGGCCGCGCGGTTTCAGGCTGGGGCCGCCAAAGCTGTGGGTATATTCCGAAGCCCCGAGCCGTTCGACGCGGCCGCGCCCCAGCTTGAAACGATAGTTGTTGGTAATCGGGTCGGGCACCGCATGGCACACGGCGTTGGCATGACTGCCAGTCACGTTGAAACCGGCCTTGGCGACGCCTTCGCGCATTCCGGGATCCAGCGCCACAATGGCCTCGAAACTTCCCTCGACGGCCCGAATATGGCCCGCCGCCAGGAGGCGATCGAAGTACAGATCGTCTTCGGCCACGCCGAAAGGCATGCCGGTCTGCACATAAACCGTATCGTTCACCACCCGCACCCGGTCGCCGTTGCCGATGCCGCGCGCTTCGGCATCGCGCGGATTCATGAAGAGCAATTGTGGCAGGCCGCGCCCGGCAGTATAGGGCTTGCGCAGGTCGTCGAAACCGCTTTGCCAGACCTCATTGATGCGCCCGTTGGTGATCCACAGCTCGTTTTTCTCCGGCCGCGGCCGGGCCGCTTCATAGAACTCGCGCCAACCCGGAAAATCCCAGGGTGTCTTCAGCAGCACGGCCTTGCCGCTGTGCGTGTTGAAGGCGCGCACCAGCTTGCTGCGCCAGGCGCCGGCATCGAACGGATCATCCTGGTCATTGTGCAGTCTCGGCGTGCCCACAATACCGGTCATGCTGCGCCGCACCGGGGTTTGTATTCC
>PNJM01000255.1 GCA_013821865.1 Rhodocyclaceae bacterium | reverse complement strand
GCATCGGAGGTCGCGAGCAGGCGCTGGGCGTGCGAGACGCGGTGGCTCGTGAGGTAGTCGATCAGTGAGGTGCCGAAGGTTTTCTTGAAGAGAGCCATCGCGTAATTCGGGTGCAGCCCGACGGCCTTGCTGATCTCGGTGACCGTGAGCGGCTCGGTGTAGCGCTGGGCGACGAGGCAGGCCATGCGCTCGACCTTGTTGAGGCCGCCGGCTTGGAGGGCGATGCGTTGCCGGCGGCGTCGTTCGCTGGCGCTGGGCAGGCTGCCTTGCAGGCGGCGGAGGCGGGCCTCGATCTCGAGCATGACGATGTCCTTGTCCGCTTCGCTGCCGGATTCGAGATCGCGTTCCCACTGGGCGAAGACTGCGGTGTCGATCGAGGCCCGGGCGGCGTTGGCCTCGGTGATGACCTGACCTTGCATGAGTTGCTGCACCATCCGGTCCTCCAGCCGGCATTGGAGGAACCAGGAGAGCGGGATGGTGGCGACGAAATACTCCGTGCCCGGCTCGTGATCGACGATTTGGTGGGGAATCGCGGCCCAGAATGCCGCCAGTGTGCCCGCCTCGATCCGCACCTTGTTGCCGCCGAGCAGGTAGGTGACCCACCCGGAGAGGAGCAGGTTGAGCTCGATTTCGTTGTGGTGGTCCGGTCGGCGCATGGGGGCCGGGCTCCAGCGCACGCAGGTGAAGCCGTAGGGAGTGAAATCGGGTCGATTGGGATCGAATTGGACCATGGGGACAGTCGGCGGAGCGGAGTGGAGGGGCGGAAGCTGGAGGGCCGCCGGGGAATTACGTAGGAGGCTTTTGCGGGGTAGGCGAGACTTGGCGCAGGGGGGCGTCAATGGAGGAGGGGAAGGGGAAAAAGAAATGGGCGGCCCGAAGGCCGCCCAGAAGAAGAAACCGGATGAGGCTGGTTACAGGTCGTAGCGCGCGGCGAACAACCAGGCGATGCCGGTGGCTTGCTGCGTGTTGCGGATGATGCCCATCTGGGAGAAGGTCGGGCGTTCGGCCAGCAGGTTGCGGGCGACGGCCGACAGGCGGAGCTTGCTGGTGAGGCGGTAGCTCACGTCGGCGTTCCAGAACTGGTAGGCCTCCTGGTAGGGATCGCGCTGGCCGGCGGCGGCCACGGCGGGGAGGTTCTGCAGGGGCTTCTTGCCCTGGTAGTTCGTGGTGAGGTTGACCTCGAACTTGCCGCGCCGGTCGCGGTATTTGATGCCGGCGTTGAAGAGTTCAGGCACCACGTTGGCCAGCTGGGTGATGACGACTCCCGGGGTGCCGAAGTCGCCCTCCATCTTGGCGATCTTGGTGTAGTTCGCCCAGAGACTGATGCCCTGGAGGAAGGACGGCACGAAGGCGAACTCGCGCAGCGATTGGCTGAACTTGAACTCGTAGCCGCTCCACTTGGCGCTGCCGGCGTTGAACTTGGTCGTGACCTGCCAGTCGGAGAAGGAGGTGTCGAGGTTCAGCTCCTGCAGGAGTTCCGGCGACATGGGCACGGTGGTCGTCGAGATGTAATCCGTCACGTCGCGGCTGAACACGCCGAAGGTCCACTGGCCGCTCTTCTTGGTGTAATACTCGAGGCTGAAGTCGAGGTTCTTGGAGTTCTGCGGCTTCAGACCGGCGCGGTTGTTGGCGGTGATGATCTGGGTGGTGTCGTTCTGCGATTGGGCGCTGGGGATGAGGTCCGAGAGGTTGGGACGGCCGATGGCGTCGGTGTAGCTGGCCCGCGCTTGGAGGCCGGGGAGGATTTCGTAGCGCAGGTGCAGATACTTGAACGGATCCGAGCGGTAGTCGGAGCGGGACACCGTGCGGCGGTGGGAGGCGCGGATGCCTTCAAGGGAGTTGGCGTCGACGCCGGCGGGCAGCACGGAGGTGGCGCCGGTGGTGGGGAGGACCCGGTAGCCGTGCACGACGATGTCGGTCTCCTCGACGCGAACGCCGGTGAGGATGTTGAGCTTTTTGACGGTCATGCTCCCCATGACGTAGGCGCCGCGGACCTGCTCGTTGACCTTCTGGCGGCCGACGAACTGCTGCTGGAGCGCGAAGGCGGTGTTCTCCTGCAGGACCTGCGGGTTCGCCTGCCAGTATTTCCAGAGTTCGTGGGTGCTGAAGTAGGTGGGTTCGCGGAGCGACCAGCCGGGGATCTGCTGGGTGACCGGAACGGGTTCGGCGAAGCGGCCGAGCTGGGCACCGGCGGCGGTCGTGTCGTCCGCGGTGGCGATGCCGTCCTGGCCGACCCAATACCAACGGCGCTGGTCCTGCTGCTTGTTGAAGATGTTCTCGTTGTAGGCGACGCCGGCCTTGAGATAGAAGGGGAAGCGGGCTTGGAAGTCGCGCTGGAGGTCGAAGCGGCCGGAGTATTTGACGCTGCTGGAGTCGCGTTTGTTGTTCGAGACGAAGCCGTTGTGGTTGGCGCGGTGCTGACCGTTGGTGGAGACGAGGTTGCCCTGGTTGGGGGCGTAGCTGTTTAGATCGTAGAAGTCGGCGCCGCTGATCTGCATGAGCGACGTGGGCACGTCGGTATCGCGCGGGGTCGTCATGGTCCAGCCGAGCCCGGTGAGGGTGGTGGAGATGCCACCGAAGTTGTCGTCGTTCTTGTAGTGGTTGGTGGACTTGGAGAAGCCGCCGACGAGCTCTGCCTTCCAGTCACCGGAGGCGAACTTGGCGCCGGGGTTGATCTGCCAGGACTTGGTATACTTGTCGAAGACGCTGACGCCCTGGCCGGCCGAGCCGTTGGTGGTGGTGTAGGTTTCCAGTGTGGAGCCGGCGGCGAGGGTGCCTGGGGTGAGGGTGAAACCGTGATTGCGGTTGGTGCTGTGGAAGTCGGAGAACGTCGACTTCAGGAAGAGGATGATGGCGTCGTTGAGCTTGAAGTCGGTGTTGAGCGACAGGTCCCAGCGGTCGCGGAGCTGGCGGTTGGGCGCCATCGAGAACACGCCGCGGCGGATGACGGTGTTGGTCTCGTTGTAGATCGTGGGGACGGCGGGCAGGGTGCTGCCGGGGAGGGCGGTGACATTGAGCTCGTGGCTCGTGCTGGAGCCGAGCTGGTTGGTGCTGTCGATGCCGGCGGAAGCTACGATGCCGAGGCGGTTGTTGAAAAAGGAGTCGGAGAACTGGATGCGGCCAGCGGGGTAGATGCGGCGTTCGGCTTTGTCGCCGTGGCCCGGGCCGGGGGTCTTCTTGAGGTTGAAGTCGTTGGAATCCATGTTCACGCCGAACTGGGCGAAGGCGCGGCGGCCCTTCTGGTCGAAGGCGCTTTTGGTGATGAAGTTCACGGCGCCGCCGATGGCGTTGGCGGACATCGAGGGGATCGGGGCCTTGTAGACCTCGACGCTTTCGATGCTGGCGATGGAGAGCTGGTCGATCTGCACGGCGCGGCTGGC
>PNJM01000254.1 GCA_013821865.1 Rhodocyclaceae bacterium | reverse complement strand
TCGTTGCGCGCCTTTCACGCCAGGGTTCGCGCCTGTTCGGCGCCAGCATCGCCGAACTGGCGCAGGACCGCGAAGCCCTGCGCGACAAGCAATGATCCGGTTGGTCGAGCTGGCCCTGAAGAAGCAGCGCCTGCAGATGCAGGCCGCGGCCCAGCGCCTGCAAATGGCACAGCATCTGCAAGCCTTTGCACCGGCTTTCGCCGTGGCCGACTCGGCGCTGTCTGCCGGCCGCTGGATCAAATCGCATCCGCAGTGGCTGGTCGGCGCGGCAGTCGTTTTGCTGGTAGCCAGGCCGCGCGCCGCATTCCGCTGGCTGCGGCGCGGCTTCTTCGCCTGGCGCGCGCTGCGCCGCGCGCGCCAGGCGCTGCACTCTCTCATCCCCTAGCGGCCCCCGACCCATGCGCCGCCGCAGCGACGATCGAAGCGATTTGCACGACAGCGCGCTGCTCGCCGCTGCGGCCGGCAGCCGCCCTCCCCAGACCGGCATGATCCGCAAAATGCTGGAAGCGCAGAAGCGCGAGCGCGACTACATCGTGCAGGAATTCATCAAGGTGAGGAGCCTCATGCCGCTGCTCATGAAGCAGCGCAACGGCCAGCGCTGGACTGCGGCGGAACGCCGCGAATTGATGGATGACCTGCGTGCGCTGTCGCAGATTTCCCCCTACCTCGTTGCCCTGGCCGTACCCGGCTCGGTGCTGATGCTGCCCATCCTCGCCTGGTGGCTGGATCGCCGGCGCAGGGGTCGCCGCACGCGGACTGCTGCCTAGCCGGCTTTTCCGGGCGGTTCGTGCCATGGCGCGACGCGCAAAAGCAGCAGCATGCCCGGCACCGCCAGCGCCGTGCATAGCAGGAAGAAGCCGAACCAGCCCATCCGCTCGACCAGCCAGCCCGTGGTGGCATTGACGAAGGTGCGCGGCACCGCGGCCAGACTGGTGAACAGCGCGAACTGCGTCGCCGTGTAGAGTGGGTGGGTGGTGCGGGCGATGTAGGCGACAAAGGCCGCCGTGCCCAGGCCCACGCCGAGCGCTTCCAGGCCGATCACCAGCGCCAGCTGCACCAGCTGGCGCGGCTCGATCGTCGCTTGCGGACCGTGCCAGGCCAGCCAGGCAAAACCGAGGATGGCCAACAGCTGCACCAGGCCGAACAGCCACAAGGCGCGGTTGATGCCCAGGCGCACCATCCACAGCCCTCCCAGCAGTCCGCCGATGACGCTCGGCCACAGGCCGGCATTCTTGGCCACGAGGCCGATCTCCGACTTGGAAAAGCCCATGTCGAGATAGAAGGGCGTCGCCAGTGCCGTGCACATGGAATCCCCCAGCTTGTAGAGGAAAATGAAGGCGAGCACGAGCAGGGCGCTGCGCCAGCCGCTGCGCGCGAGAAATTCGTGGAAGGGCTCGACCACGGCCTCGCGCAGCGTGCGCGGACTGCCGGCGGCGATCCGCGGCTCGCGCACCATGAGCGTCATGACCATGCCCGGCAGCATGAACAACGCGGTGATGAGGAACACCTGCAACCAGGGCAGGTGGTCGGCCAGGATCAGCGAGAGGGCGCCGGGCACCAGGCCGGCCACCTTGTAGGCGTTTACATGCACCGAGTTGCCCAGGCCCAGCTCTTCCTCTTGCAGCAGTTCGCGCCGGTAGGCATCGAGCACGATGTCCTGGGTCGCGCTGAGAAAGGCCAGCGCCACGGTAAGCGCCACCACCCAGTCGAGCTGGTCGCGCGGCGACAGCGCGCCCAGCGCGCCGATGGCGCCGAGCAGGCCGAGTTGCGTCAGCAACATCCAGCCGCGCCGCCGGCCGAGCAGCGGCAGGGCGTAACGGTCGAGCAGGGGCGACCAGAGGAATTTCCAGGTGTAAGGAAACTGGATCAGGGCGAACAGGCCGATGGCCTTCAGGCTGATGCCCTCGCTGCGCAGCCAGGCCGGCAGCAGGTTGAGCAGGATGTAAAGCGGGAGGCCGGAGGAGAAACCGGTGAAGATGCAGATCAGCATGCGCCGGTTGAACAGCGCGGCGGCAAGCGATTGCGGTTGTTGTTGATTCATCCCGCGGCATTCTAACCGCACAGGCGGCTGGACGCCCTGGAACTTATGCAGCTCTGCCGAGCCTGTACACCGCGATGCTGGCGTTGAGGTTGGGGTCGTCGGCCACCACCTGCTCGCCATCGAAGGCCAGCCGCTCCTTGATGGCGATGCCGCAACGGGAGCACAGCGCCTCGAAATCGTCCATGGTGAAGAAACGCACGTTGGGCGAGTTGTACCACTGGTAGGGCAGGCTCTTCGACACCGGCATGTGCCCCTCGGCGATGGCTTCGCGATGGCTGCGGTGGCCGAAGTTGGGGAAGCTCACCACCGCCTCGCGCCCGACGCGCAGCATCTCGGCCAGCATCTGCTCGGTGTGGCGCACCGTCTGCAGCGACAGCGACATGACGACATGATCGAAGAAGCCGTCCTCGAAGCCGGCCAGCCCGCGATCGAGGTCGATCTGAATGACATTGACGCCGTTCCGGATGCAGGCAAGCACGTTCTGCCGATCGAAATCGACGCCGTAGCCGAGGACGCCTTTCTCCTCCTTGAGAAACCTGAGAAGGCTGCCGTCGCCGCAACCCAGGTCGAGAATGCTCTCGCCCGGCTTGATCCAGTCGGCGATGACATCGAAATCGAGACGGCCGAGGATGTTCGTCATAGCGCGATCCCCTCGAGGTAGCCTCGCAGCACCGCGTGGTAATGGGGGTCGTCGAGCAGGAACGAGTCGTGGCCGGAGATGCTCTCGATTTCCGCGTAGCTCACTTCCCGGCGGTTGTGCACCAGGCCGTAGACGATCTCGCGCGAGCGCTCCGGCGCGAAGCGCCAGTCGGTGGTGAAGGAGACGACCAGGAAGCGCGCACCGGCACGGGCCAGTGCCGCCTTGAGGTCGCCGCCGTAGTCGCGCGCCGGGTCGAAATAGTCGAGCGCCTTGGTTGTGATCAGGTAGGTGTTGGCGTCGAAGAAGCCGGCGAACTTGTCGCCCTGGTAGCGCAGATAGGACTCGATCTCGAAATCGACGCCGTAGTTGAACTGCAGTCCGTCCTGGCGCAGCTTGCGGCCGAATTTCTCGGCCATCTGGTCGTCCGACAAATACGTGATGTGGCCCAGCATGCGCGCCAGGCGCAGCCCGCGCGCCGGCACCACGCCGTGCTCGTAGTAGTGGCCGCCGTGGAAATCCGGATCCGTCAGGATGGCCTGCCGCGCCACCTCGTTGAAAGCGATGTTCTGTGCCGTGAGCTTGGGTGCGGAGGCGATCACCAGGGCATGACGGATGCGCTCGGGATAGCCGAGCGCCCATTGCATGGCTTGCATGCCGCCCAGGCTGCCGCCGATCACCGCGGCCCAGGTCTCGACGCCGAGGCGGTCCG
>PNJM01000253.1 GCA_013821865.1 Rhodocyclaceae bacterium | reverse complement strand
TCAGGGTATAATTCATAAGTTTTTCCGGAGCGGGGCGGGCGAGCAGCCTGCCCCGCTTTGCACATCTACCACATCCGCAGTGCCTGCCCGAGAACCCGCATCCCGGCCGGCCTGCCCAGCGCCGACAGGAGTGCCTAAGTGCCTGATTTTCCGACAGCCATCCTAGCTCTAGCCGATGGGACGGTATTTCGGGGGGTCGGCATAGGAGCCGCAGGAACCAGCGTCGGCGAGGTAGTATTCAACACCGCCATGACCGGCTACCAGGAGATCCTCACCGATCCTTCCTACTGCCGGCAGATCGTCACCCTGACCTATCCCCATATTGGCAATACCGGGGTCAACCGCGAGGACTGCGAGGCTGCGAGGGTGCATGCGGCCGGCCTGGTGATCCGCGACCTGCCGCTGGCGGCCTCGAACTTCCGCAGCGAACAAATGCTGGATGCCTACCTCAAGGCAGAGAACGTTGTCTCCATCGCCGGCATCGATACCCGCAAGCTGACGCGCATCCTGAGGGAAAAAGGGGCGCAGAACGGCTGCCTGATGGCTGGGGAGATCGATGAGGCGAAAGCAATCGCGCAGGCCCGCGCCTTCCCCGGACTGGCAGGCATGGATCTGGCCAAGGTGGTGAGCACCGACAGGTCCTATGCCTGGAGCCAGGGAGAGTGGCGGCTGGGCAAGGGCTATTCGACTCCGGATGGCGCGCGCTTTCACGTCGTGGCCTACGACTACGGCGTCAAGCGCAATATCCTCCGCATGCTGGCCTCGCGCGGCTGCCGAGTTACCGTGCTGCCGGCCCAGTCCTCCGCCAGGGACGCGCTGGCGCTCAATCCGGACGGCGTCTTCCTCTCCAATGGTCCGGGCGACCCGGAGCCCTGCGATTACGCCATCGCCGCGATTCGTGAATTCCTGGCGCGCGGCGTTCCGACCTTCGGCATCTGCCTCGGCCACCAGCTCATGGGTTTGGCCTCAGGCGCGAAGACGTTGAAGATGAAATTCGGCCACCACGGCGCCAATCATCCAGTGAAGGACCTGGATACGGGGCAGGTGCTCATCAGCAGCCAGAACCATGGCTTCGCGGTGGATATGGACACTTTGCCGGCCAACCTGCGCGTCACCCACGTCTCGCTCTTCGACGGCAGCCTGCAAGGCATGGCGCGCACCGATGTGCCTGCCTTCTGCTTCCAGGGCCACCCCGAGGCGAGCCCGGGGCCGCACGACGTGTCGTACCTGTTCGACCGCTTCATCAAGCTGATGCAAGACAAAAAAGCAAAAAATGCCTAAGCGCACAGACATCCACACCATTCTCATCATCGGCGCCGGCCCGATCATCATCGGCCAGGCCTGCGAGTTCGACTATTCCGGCGCGCAGGCCTGCAAGGCGCTGCGTGAAGAGGGTTACAAGGTCGTCCTGGTGAATTCCAACCCGGCGACGATCATGACCGATCCGGAGATGGCCGACGTTACCTACATCGAGCCGATCCACTGGACGGTGATCGAGAAAATCATTGCCAAGGAGCGGCCCGATGCCCTGCTGCCCACCATGGGCGGCCAGACGGCGCTCAACTGCGCGCTCGACCTGGCCAAGCACGGCGTGCTGGAGAAGTATGGCGTCGAGATGATCGGCGCTTCGCGCGAGGCCATCGACAAGGCGGAGGACCGCGAGAAGTTCAAGGCGGCCATGACCAAGATCGGCCTGGGCAGCGCCCGCTCGGCCATTGCCCACAGCATGGAGGAGGCGCTGCAGGTGCAGGCCGCCCTCGGCTTCCCTTCCATCATCCGCCCGTCCTTCACCATGGGCGGCAGCGGCGGCGGCATCGCCTACAACAAGGAAGAGTTCGTCACCATCTGCGAGCGCGGCCTCGAGGCCAGTCCAACCAAGGAACTGCTGATCGAGGAGTCGCTGATCGGCTGGAAGGAATTCGAGATGGAGGTTGTCCGCGACCGCAAGGACAACTGCATCATCGTCTGCTCGATCGAGAACCTGGATCCGATGGGCGTGCACACCGGCGACTCCATCACCGTGGCGCCGGCGCAGACGCTGACGGACAAGGAATACCAGATCATGCGCAACGCCTCGATCGCCGTGCTGCGCGAGATCGGGGTCGACACCGGCGGCTCCAATGTGCAGTTCGCCATCAACCCGGCCGACGGCCGCATGATCGTCATCGAGATGAACCCGCGCGTGTCGCGCTCCTCCGCACTGGCCTCGAAGGCGACGGGCTTCCCCATCGCCAAGGTGGCGGCGAAGCTGGCCGTGGGCTACACGCTGGACGAGCTGCGGAACGAGATCACCGGCGGTGCGACGCCCGCTTCCTTCGAGCCGACCATCGACTATGTTGTGACGAAGGTGCCGCGCTTCGCCTTCGAGAAATTCCCCCAGGCCAACGACCGCCTGACGACGCAGATGAAGTCGGTGGGCGAGGTCATGGCCATCGGCCGCACTTTCCAGGAATCCCTGCAGAAGGCCTTGCGCGGGCTCGAAACGAGCGTCTATGGCCTGGATGAGGTCGAGGCGGACGAGGACACCATCGAGCAGGAGATCGCCAATCCGGGCGCCGAGCGCATGTGGTATCTCGGTCAGGCCTTCCGCAAAGGGATGACGCTGGACCAGGTTCATCAACTCACCAAGATTGACCCCTGGTTCCTCGTGCAGATCGAGGACATCGTGCGTGAGGAGGCGGCGTTGGCCGGCACGACACTCGCCGACCTCGACACCGACGAAATGCGGCGCTTGAAGCGCAAGGGCTTCTCAGACCGGCGCCTGGCCAAGCTGCTCAATACCTCCGAGACCGCCGTGCGCATGCACCGCCAGGCGCTGGGCGTGCGGCCGGTGTTCAAGCGCGTCGATACCTGCGCCGCCGAATTCGCCACCCATACCGCCTACATGTACTCCACATATGAAGAAGAGTGCGAGGCGAATCCCACATCCCGCAAGAAGATCATGGTGCTGGGCGGCGGCCCCAACCGCATCGGCCAGGGCATCGAGTTCGACTACTGCTGCGTGCATGCCGCGCTGGCCATGCGCGAAGACGGCTACGAGACCATCATGGTCAACTGCAACCCCGAGACGGTGTCCACCGACTACGACACCTCGGACCGGCTCTACTTCGAGCCGCTCACCCTGGAGGACATCCTCGAGATCGTGAACGTCGAGCAGCCGGCCGGCGTGATCGTGCAATTCGGCGGCCAGACGCCGTTGAAGCGCGCGCAGGACCTGGAAGCCAACGGTGTGCCCATCATCGGCACCAGCCCGGACATGATCGACTGCGCCGAGGACCGCGAGCGCTTCCAGCAGATGCTGCATGAACTGGGTCTCCGGCAGCCGCCCAACCGCACGGCGCGCACGCCAGAGGATGCCATCCGGCTCGCCGCCGAGATCGGCTACCCGCT
>PNJM01000252.1 GCA_013821865.1 Rhodocyclaceae bacterium | reverse complement strand
TGCCAGGGCCGGCACTCAATGTGGTGGCGGTGGGCGAGCGGCGGCAGGCGGCAAGCCCCGGCATGGCATGGGGCACCCGGCTGCATGCGGCGCTCGACTGGTTGAGCGGGAATCATGCGCAGGATGCTCGCCCAGCGGGAATCGCCGCCGCCGAGTGGCCGGATCTCAAGCGGGCTGCCTTGGGCATCATCGGCGCCCCCCGCTTGCGGCCGTTTTTCGATCCCGCCCGCTACCTGCGGGCATTGAACGAAGCGGAGTTCGTGCTGCCGGACGGAAGCGTGGGCCGCATCGACCGGCTGGTCGAGACTGAGGACTGCCTGTGGGTGCTGGATTACAAGAGCGGGGAAGCGGATGCCGGGCAGTTGGCGGGATACCGCGCCCAACTGGAGGGCTACCGGCAGGCCGTGTCGGGGGCGTTTCCGGCCAAGCCGGTGCGTTGCGGGCTCGTCTTCGGTGATGGGGAGTGGGTTGAAATTTAAGCGTCGTACCCTTTTCCGCGGCGCTGCAATGGACTAACATGAATATTGTTTATGGCCCTACAACAAAACCGGCGAGGGGAACAGCATGCATGTTAAAGAAATACTGGCAATCAAGGGCGCAGTCCTTTACACGATCGCTCCCAGCAAGACGCTGGCCGATGCCGTTACCGTCATGACCGGCCAGGACGTCGGCTCCCTGGTTGTGTTCGAATCCGGCCTCATGGTCGGCATGCTGACTTTCCGTGAAGTGCTCAAGGCCGTGCTCGATAATGGGGCCAACTGGGCCAGCCTGCCTATTGCCGGCGTCATGGTGCGCGACCCCGTCGTCGCCGGACCGGAAATGGACGTGGACGAACTGCGCCGATTCATGGTGGAGAAGCATATGCGCTACCTGCCGATCATGGATGGCGGGACTCTGCTTGGCGTCATTTCCTTCCACGACGTGGCCAAGGCGGTGCTCGAAGAGCAGAGCTTCGAGAACCGCATGCTCAAGGCCTACATCCGGGATTGGCCCGCCGAGGCCGGCGGCGCCTGATTTCCAGCAGGACGTTTCAGCACGCCGTTTACGAAGGCGGGTGCGTTACTGTTTGCCATAAAACAACGACACCAAGATCCACATCGGGAGAAAACAATGGAAAAAACCTGGCTCAACAGCTATCCCGCCGGCGTGCCGGCAGAGATCGACATCAATGAGTTCAAGTCGATTGGCCAGATGTTCGACAAGAGCGTGCGCGCCTTCCGCGAGCGCACCGCCTACATCAACATGGGCAAGTCCGTCACCTATGGCGAACTGGACGGCCTGTCGCGAGATTTCGCCGCATACCTGCAGTCCCTCGGCCTGAAAAAGGGCGCGCGCATCGCCATCATGATGCCCAACCTGCTGCAGTATCCGGTGTGCATCTACGGTGCACTGCGGGGCGGCTACACAGTGGTGAACTGCAACCCGCTCTACACGCCACGCGAGCTGGAGCACCAGCTCAAGGATTCCGGCGCCGAACTGATCGTCATCGTCGAGAACTTCGCCAGCGTCCTGCAGGAATGTATTGCCAGGACGCCGATCAAGCATGTGGTCGTCACCAGCCTGGGCGACTTGCTCGGCTTCCCCAAGAGCATGATCGTCAACTTCGTCGTCAAGCACGTGAAGAAGATGGTGCCGGCCTGGAGCCTGCCGCAGGCGGTGCCTTTCAACGATGCGCTGGGGCGGGGCACGCGCTCCGATTTCACGGAAGTCGAGGTGACGCATGACGACATCGCCTTCCTGCAATACACCGGCGGCACCACGGGCGTCTCCAAGGGCGCGATGCTCACCCATCGCAACATCATCGCCAACCTGCAGCAGGCGCATGCCTGGCTGCACCCGTTCCTGAACGAGGGCGGCGAGATCATTGTCACCGCGCTGCCGCTCTATCACATCTTCGCCCTGACGGCGAACTGCCTCACCTTCTTCAAGATCGGCGCCGCCAACGTACTGATCACCAACCCGCGCGACATTCCCGGCTTCGTCAAAGAGCTGGCCAAGCACAAGTTCACCACCATCACCGGTGTGAACACCTTGTTCAACGCGCTGCTCAATGACCCGGATTTCGCCAAGCTGGATTTCTCGACGCTGCGCGTAACGCTGGGCGGTGGCATGGCGGTGCAGAAGGCCGTGGCCGACAAGTGGAAGCAGGTCACCGGCGTGCCCTTGATCGAGGCGTACGGCTTGACGGAAACCTCGCCGGCGGCCACCATCAATCCGCTCGATCTGAAGGAATACAACGGCGCCATCGGCCTGCCGATTTCCTCGACGGAAGTGGCGATCCGCGACGAGGAGGGGAAAAACCTGCCGTTCGGGGAGGCGGGCGAGATCTGCATCCACGGCCCGCAGGTGATGAAGGGCTACTACAACCGGCCCGACGAGACGGCAAAGGTCATCATGGCGGACGGTTTCCTGCGTACCGGCGACATCGGCGTGATGGATGGAAAAGGCTTCGTGCGCATCGTCGACCGCAAGAAGGACATGATCCTGGTTTCGGGCTTCAACGTCTATCCCAACGAGGTCGAGGCGGTCGTTGCCATGCACCCCGGTGTGCTGGAAGTGGCTGCGGTGGGCGTGCCCGACGAGAAATCGGGCGAAGCGGTGAAGATCTTCGTTGTGAAGAAGGATCCGAACCTGACGGCCGAGGCGGTTATCGCCCACTGCAAGGAAAACCTGACTGGTTACAAAGTGCCGAAACTGGTCGAGTTCCGCGCCGAACTGCCGAAGACCAATGTCGGCAAGATTCTGCGGCGGGCGTTGCGCGACGAGGCGGTCAAGAAATAGCAGGCCAATCCGCCACTTTTGCCGAACTGCGCAATCAGGCGAAGCGGTTCTTCGATCTGGTCGAATCCGGCGAAACCGTGCGCGTGCTGCGCAACGGCAGGCCGATTGCCGACATCCATCCGATTCAGGGCAGCGTGCCTTCCTGGAAGCAACGCAAGGCGCGCCCGCTGGCCGTGGATGGCGTATTGATCAGCAAACTGATGCCTACTGTCGGCCGCCCTTGCTGCCCCCCTTGTCCCATGAATAGCGCTGTGTGCGCTGCCAGCGCAGTTCGGGCTGGACAGGCTTGACCGGGTCCGGCCGCGCAGCACGCCGCTTGCTCCTGTCGGGCGGGACAGGCGCGGCGGCGGCTCGCTTGGTCTTCGGCATGGCGGCTGGCAGAAGAGGGTAATGCCCTATGATAAACTCACTGCAACCACCATTCCAGCAGACCCCATGTCCGGCAACACCCTCGGCAAACTGTTCTGTGTCACATCCTTTGGCGAGTCGCATGGCCCGGCCATCGGCTGCGTCGTCGACGGCTGTCCGCCCGGGCTGGCGCTGACGGAAGCCGACATCCAGATCGAACTGGACCGGCGCAAGCCCGGCACCTCGCGCCATGTCACGCAGCGGCGTGAGTCGGATACGGTGGAAATCCTC
>PNJM01000251.1 GCA_013821865.1 Rhodocyclaceae bacterium | reverse complement strand
AGACGCCGGCCGTGGTCACGCCGAGCGCCCGCGCTTTCTCCTGGTCGACGTCGACGCGCAGCATCGGCGCGCGCGCGCCCCATTCGTGGTTGACGTCCATCGTATACGGGGAAGCCCGCATCGCCTCCGCCACCGCGCCGGCGATCTCCTTGATCTTCCCGATCTCCGTGCCGCTGACGCGGAACTGCACCGGATAGGACACGGGCGGGCCCAGCGCGACGCGGTTGGCGCGGGCACGCACGTCGGGAAACTCCTCGGCGAGGATCTGGCGCAGGCGCGCGATGATGCGCTCGCGCCCTTCCAGGTCCTTGCTCAGGATCACCGTCTGCGCGAAATTGGCCCTGAACAACTGCTGGTCCAGCGACAGGAAATAGCGCGGCGAGCCGTTGCCGACGTAAGTCACCCAGGAAGCCACGTCCTCGTCCTTCGCGATGATCGCCTCCAGACGTTTCGCCTCGCGCTCGGTGGCGGCGAAACTCGCCCCTTCCGGCAGCCACAGTTCGACCAGCACTTCCTGGCGGTTCGAGTTGGGGAAGAACTGCTTCTCGGTGAAGCCCATGCCGGCCACCCCCAGCACGAACAGACCGAGCGTGGCGAGCATGGTCAGACGGCGATGCTGCAGGCACCACTCGATCACGGCCCGCAGGCGCGTGTAGAAGGGCGTGTCGAAAACATCGTGCCCGCCGGCGACATGATCCGCCCGCGGTCCCTTCAGCAGCCAGCCGCCGATGAAGGGCGTGACGACGACGGCGGCCACCCAGGAGATCAGCAGGGCCAGCCCCACCACGGCGAAGATGCCGAAGGTGTATTCGCCGGTGGCGGATTTCGCCGTGCCGATCGGCAGGAAGCCCGCCGCCGTGATCAGCGTGCCGGTGAGCATGGGAAAGGCGGTGCTGCGCCAGGCATAGGCGGCGGCGGCGAGCTTGCTCAGGCCCTGCTCGATCTTGCGCGACATCATCTCGACCGCGATCATGGCATCATCCACCAGCAGGCCGAGGGCGATGATGAGGGCCCCTGTGGAAATGCGGTGCAGGTCGATGCCGAAGTAGCGCATGGCCAGGAAGGTCGCCACCACCACCCAGGGGATGGTGATGGCCACCACCAGGCCGGTGCGCAGGCCCAGGCTGAGAAAGCTCACCAGCAGCACGATGCCGAGCGCCTCCAGGAACACGCGCATGAAATCACCCACCGCCGCCTTGACGATGCGCGGCTGGTTGGACACCTGGGCGAACTCGATGCCCAGCGGCAGGTCGGCGCGGATCAGCTCCATTTCGGCGGTAAGGTCGTCGCCCAGCTTGAGCACGTCGCCGTCCTTCACCATCGAGACGGCCAGGCCGATGGCCTGCTGGCCGCGGTAGTACATCTTGGAGATCGGCGGATCGACATAGTCGCGATACACCCGCGCGATGTCGCCGATGCGGATGCTGCGCCCGGCCACCGCCACGCGCGTGTCGGCGACGGCGGCCACCGAATTCAGTTCGCCGGTGACGCGCAGGGGGATGATGTGGGTCGGGGAATTGACGGCACCGGCGGGCACCACCGCGTTCTGCGTCGCCAGGGCCTGGCCGATCTGCTGCGCATCCAGCCCCAGCGCCGCCAGCTTGTGCTGCGACAGCTCGATGAAGATGCGGTCGTCCTGGATGCCGACGAGATCGATCTTGGCGACGTTCTTCAGCTTGAGCAGGCGCTGGCGCGCCGCCTCGACGTGGTCGCGCAGCTCGGAATGGGTGAAGCCGTCGGCGGTGAAGGCGTAGATGGAGCCGAAGACATCGCCGAACTCGTCGTTGAAGAACGGCCCGGCGACGCCCTCGGGCAGGGTATTGCGGATATCGCCGATCTTCTTGCGCACCTGGTACCAGGCGTCGGTCACCGCCGGCCCGCGCGCCGTGTCGTGAAGTTCCAGGATGATGAGGGATTCGCCCGGCTTGGAGTAGCTGCGCGTATGGCGGAAGTGCGGCGTCTCCTGCAACTTCTTCTCCAGGCGGTCGGTGACCTGCTTGTCGACCTGTTCCGCCGTGGCGCCCGGCCACATCGTGCGGATGACCATGGCGCGGAAGGTGAAGTCCGGGTCCTCGCGCTGGCCGAGCTTGAAATAGGAAGCGAAGCCGGAGATGGCGATGACAAGGATGAAGAACAGCGTCAGTTCGCGATGGCGCAGCGCCGCCGCGGTGAGGTTGAAGCGGCCGTCGTCCAGGCTCATTTGGCGAGCTCCGGCAGGCGCACCTTCTGTCCCGCTTCCAGCAGGTTGGCGCCGGCGGTGACCACCAGCATGCCGGATTGCAGGCCGCTCTTCACTTTCATGTCGTTGCCGACCACCCCGTCGGTCTGCACCGGCACCAGGCGAACGGCCTGCGTGGCCGGATCGACGACCCACACACTCGGCCGGTCATTGCGCGTGAAGAAGGCCGAGAGCGGCAGGCGCAGGGACGTGCTGCCGTTCCTCACTTCGATCTTCACGCCGGCGCTCATGCCCAGGCGCACGGATTCGTCCGCTTCCGGCACGCTGATGCGCGCCGCGAAGGTGCGCGTCGCCGCGTCGGCGCTGGGCGAGAGCTCGCGCAGCCGGCCCTGCCAGACGCGCCCGGGCACGCTGCTCAGGCTGACGGCGAAGCCGGCGGCGGCGCGCACCTTCTCCACTTCGCTTTCCGGCACGGCGATGACGATCTCCTTCTCGCTGCCCTCGGCGACGCGAACCACGGTCTGGCCGGCGGCAACCACCTGTCCGGCCTCGGCTTCCACTGCCGTCACCACGCCGTCCCGGTCGGCCACCAGCGTGGCGTAGGCGGCCTGGTTCTTTGCCACGCCGGCCTGGGCCTCGGCCGTCTTCAGCGTCGTTTCCCTGGCGTCCAGCACCGCCTGGCTGACGAAGTTCTTCGCGCGCAGGTCGCGGTAGCGCTTCGCCTCCGCTTCGGCGAGGGCGCGACTCGCCTCGGCCTGGGCCGCCTGCAGGACCACGTCCTGCGCATCGAGGCGCGCCAGCACCTGGCCGCGCCTGACGATGGTGCCGACATCCACGCGCCGCTCGACGATCTTGCCGCCGAGGCGGAAGCCGAGACGGCTTTCGTAGCGCGGCCGCACCTCGCCGGGGAAGGACAGGCTGCCGGCCGCGGCATTGCCGTCGACCTTCATGACCCGGACCGTGCGCAGCGGCTGCGCCGGCTCCTCCGGTTTCGAGCAGCCGGCGGCGAGCAGAGCAGCGAGGGAGGCGACACCCAGTGTCTTGAGTTTCATGGTTTCGTTCCGAAGGAAGGGCGCTGCCGCAGGCCGCCGCTCCGGGCGGGCCGCGGGCGCATGAACAGCCAATAGAGCAGCGGGATGACAAACAACGTCAGCACAGTGGCGAAGCCCAGGCCCCAGACGATGGCGCCGGCCACAGGCCCCCACAGCAGGGACTTGCCGCCGAGGCCAAAGGCGAGCGAG
>PNJM01000250.1 GCA_013821865.1 Rhodocyclaceae bacterium | reverse complement strand
CCTGATCTCGTCCTCGATCAGCGCCATGCGCTTGATGGACGCCTCGTCCTTCTCCTTCCGCACCGCCTCGCGCTCGATCTTCAGCTGGATCAGGCGGCGGTCGAGCTTGTCCATCGCCTCCGGCTTGGAGTCGATCTCCATCTTGATGCGCGCCGCCGCCTCGTCGATGAGGTCGATGGCCTTGTCCGGCAGGAAGCGGTCGGTGATGTAGCGGTGCGAGAGTTCCGCCGCGGCGACGATGGCCGGATCGGTGATGTCCACGCCGTGGTGCAGCTCGTAGCGCTCCTGCAGGCCGCGCAGGATGGCGATGGTGGACTCGACGGACGGCTCGTCCACCAGCACTTTCTGGAAGCGGCGCTCCAGCGCGGCGTCCTTCTCGAGGTACTTGCGGTACTCGTCCAGCGTGGTGGCGCCGACGCAGTGCAGCTCGCCGCGCGCCAGGGCCGGCTTCAGCATGTTGCCGGCGTCGATGGCGCCTTCCGCCTTGCCGGCGCCGACCATGGTGTGCAGCTCGTCGATGAAGACGATGATGCGGCCCTCGTCCTGGGCGATCTCCTTCAGCACGCTCTTCAGGCGCTCCTCGAACTCGCCGCGGTACTTGGCCCCGGCCAGCAGCGCCGCCATGTCGAGGCTCAAGACGCGCTTGCCTTTCAGCGTCTCCGGCACTTCCTCATTGACGATGCGCTGGGCCAGGCCCTCGACGATGGCGGTCTTGCCCACGCCCGGCTCGCCGATCAGCACCGGGTTGTTCTTGGTGCGCCGCTGCAGGATCTGGATGGTACGGCGGATTTCGTCGTCGCGGCCGATGACCGGGTCGAGCTTGCCTTGGCGCGCGCGCTCGGTCAGGTCGAGGGTGTATTTCTTCAGCGCCTCGCGCTGCCCTTCCGCCTCCTGGCTGCCGACGCTCTCGCCGCCGCGCACGGCCTCGATGGCCTGCTCGATTGCCTTCTTCTGCAGGCCGTGTTCCTTGAGCAGGCGTCCTGCTTCGCCCTTGTCGTCGCAGAGTGCCAGCAGGAACATCTCCGAGGCGATGAACTGGTCGCCCCGCTTCTGTGCGTTCTTGTCCGTGAGATTGAGCAGGTTGGAGAGATCGCGCCCGATCTGAACTTCCCCGCCGATGCCTTCCACCTTGGGCAGGCGGGCGATCGCCTTCTCCAGCGCGGCCTTGAGCGGCGGCAAATTGACGCCGGCGCGCTGCAACAGCGAGGCGGTGCCGCCGTCGTCCTGCCGCAGCAAAGCCAGCAGCAGGTGCTGCGGCTCGATGAACTGTTGGTCGCCGCCCACGGCCATGCTCTGGGCATCGGCGAGGGCTTGCTGGAACTTGGTGGTGAACTTGTCGAAGCGCATTTCGGGAAACCTCGCTGGCAGTTTTCTGCGGCGTAGATGGGGATGGGAGGGCGCTTTTCAACCCGTGCCGGCTCCGTGCTAAAGTTTGTGTCTTCGTTTTGGCATGGATCGTGCATTCTTCAGGCGCATGAAACTGGGTCCCGATTTTCATAAAGACGCCGAAAGCATACGCCACGTGGCGATGCAGTCCATGTTCGAGCTGCTCGAAGGCCTGTGCGAGGGCACCCTGGTCGTCGACCGCGACGCCCGCATCGTCTGGATGAGCGAGAAGTACGCGGCCAAGCTCGGCCTGAACGGCGCGGCCGAAACGCTCGGGCGGGAGGTCGAGCAGGTCATTCCCTCCAGCCTGATGCGCGAAGTCCTGCGCACCGGCAAGCCGATCCTGCTCGACATCATGCAGTTCGGCAACGAGTCGTTCGTGGTCACGCGCATTCCGCTCAGGGACGAAAGCGGCGAGGTCATCGGCGCCATCGGCTTCGCCCTCTACGATCGGCTGCACTACCTGAAGCCGCTGGTTTCCAAGTTCTCGCGCTTGCAGAACGCCCTGGCCAGCGCGGAGAAAAAGCTGGCGGAGGAGCGCAGCGCGAAATACACCTTTTCCAGCTTCGTCGGCTCCAGTCCGGCTTGCCTGGAGGTGAAGCGCCAGGCGCGGCGCGCGGCGCAGCTGGACGCCACCGTGCTGCTGCTGGGCGAGACCGGCACCGGCAAGGAACTGCTGGCCCAGGCCATCCATGCCGCCGGACCGCGGGCGCACAAGCCCTTCGTCGGCGTGAACGTGGCGGCAATCCCGGAAACACTGATGGAGGCCGAGTTCTTCGGCGCCGCGTCCGGCGCCTACAGCGGAGCCGACAAGCGCGGCCGCGAGGGCAAATTCAAGCTGGCCGACGGCGGCACGCTGTTCCTCGACGAAATCGGCGACATGCCCCTGCCGCTGCAGGCCAAGCTGCTGCGCGTGCTGCAGGAGCAGGAGTTCGAACCGCTCGGCTCCAACGAGATGGTGAAGGTGGACGTGCGCATCATCGCCGCCACCAGCATCGATCTGCAGAAGCTGGTGGCGGAGGGCCGCTTCCGCGCCGACCTCTATTACCGCCTCAACGTCCTCACCCTCTCCGTGCCGCCCCTGCGCGAGCGGCTGGCCGATCTGGATGCCCTGAGCGAGCACGTTCTCGACCAGATCGCCCGGCGCAGCGGCATGCCCGTGCGCGAGATCGCACCCGACGCCATCGAACTGCTGCGCTCCCACGACTGGCCGGGCAACATCCGCGAACTGCGCAATGTACTGGAACGGGCAACCATGCTGACCGACGACGTGAGACTGGCGCTGGACGACTTCGTCTCGATCCTGCGTATTCCGCTGCGGGAAGCCGAATCATCCGAACCGGTGAGGCGCTACGACGATGCACTGGCGGAGTTCGAGCGCAGGGTCATCCGCGAGGCCCTGCAAAGCACCGGCGGCAAGGTGCCGGAAGCCGCGAAACTGCTCGGCCTGGGCCGGGCCACCCTCTACAAGAAGTTGGTCTCCCTCGGCATTTCCACTCGCTGAGACGCCTGTCTCCGCCCGGAGACGAGCGTTTTGATTAACCAATCATCGAGTTGCACTGGCAGTGCCGGCGGCATCGTCTCCATGTGGAGACGATTCAATGAATTACCGTCCTGTTTTTCCCCTCTGCAAGCCGCTTCTTTATTATTTTTACGTGTTTTCAATGCATTGAGCGCCAGGCACGGGCTTTGCTTATACGGCTGCGCGGAACCAAGGAGACCGCGACGATGCCGATCGAACCGTCTTTCGATGCAGCAGCCTGCCGCGCCCCGCTCCCCCTGCCTCACACCCCCTTCTCGAAACGGGCCGAGAGGCTGCGGGATACCGCAAGCGGGCTCATGTCGCGCGGCTGGCCGCTCGTCGTGACGGTTGCCTACCTCGACTGCGCCCTCGCCATCCTGCTCGGCAGGTGGTCGACGGAATTCGGGCAGATCGTCTGGCATCTGCTTGCCATCGGCCTGACGCACTGCCTGGCCATGATGGGCAGCCACGTCAATGGCGTCTTCCGCCCCGCGATACGTCCGCGGCCTGCGCACGCCCGGATGGAAATCCTCTGTGGAGGC
>PNJM01000249.1 GCA_013821865.1 Rhodocyclaceae bacterium | reverse complement strand
CTGGTGGTCGCGCTGCATGCGGGCGGCCGCAATCTCGACGCTGCGCAGGCGCGCGCCTGCATTTACGGTTATGGCGTTGGCCTCGACCTGACGCGCCGCGATCTGCAGCGCGCGGCGCGTGACAAGGGGCAGCCCTGGGACATGGGCAAGGGTTTCGATTCCAGTGCGCCGGTATCCGAACTGGTGCCGGCCAGCGTCTGCGGGCATCCGCGCAGCGGAGCGATCGAACTGTCGGTGAATGGGCAGGTGCGTCAGCGGGGCGACCTGTCCGACATGATCCTCGACGCCGAGACGCTGATCGAACGCCTTTCCCGCCTGGTCGAACTGCGTGCCGGCGATCTGCTGTTCACCGGTACGCCGGCCGGCGTGTCGGCGCTTCTGCCCGGCGATCATGTCAGCGCCGAGGTTGCCGGCGTCGGGCGGCTGCTCGTCGATATCGCTCCCGCGCTCGACTGAATTGTTTCGCTGCAGTGCAGCGATGCTCTGTATAATTATGGATTACGTGGTCCGGCCCGCACGCCGGAATGCGGGTATCGACCGCCAACCGGCGTCGCGATGCGCAACAAGACTCGTGAGGGCTACAACCCGAAGCGGGCGTTTCACCATCCTGTGCAGACAACAAGGCGAGGAATACGCATGAAGATCCATGAGTATCAGGCGAAGGAGGTATTGCGCCGTTTCGGTGTGGTCACGCCGCGCGGAGTACCGGTTTTCGAGGTTGACCAGGCTGTGGCCGCAGCGGAATCGCTGGGCGGCAAGGTCTGGGTGGTCAAGGCGCAGATCCACGCCGGTGGCCGAGGCAAGGGCGGCGGCGTCAAGGTGGCGAAGTCGCTCGATGAAGTGCGCGAATTCGCGAAGCAGATCATGGGCATGCAGCTGGTCACGCACCAGACCGGCCCGGAAGGCCAGAAAGTCCGCCGCCTGCTGATCGAGGAAGGCGCCGACATCAAGAAGGAATACTACGTCGCCGCGCTGACCGATCGCGCGACGCAGAAGGTGGCGATGATGGCCTCGTCGGAAGGCGGCATGGACATCGAGGAAGTCGCCCAC
This sequence comes from Rhodocyclaceae bacterium, assembly GCA_013821865.1. Classification (GTDB taxonomy): domain Bacteria; phylum Pseudomonadota; class Gammaproteobacteria; order Burkholderiales; family Rhodocyclaceae; genus Desulfobacillus. The sequence goes on along the minus strand of PNJM01000249.1, from coordinate 2,430 downwards.
AACACCCCGGAAAAGATCATCAAGGTGTTCATCGACCCGCTGGTCGGCATGACCGACGCGCAGGGCAAGGAACTGGCCGACGGCATCGGCGTTCCTGCCGCGTCGCAAGCGCAGGCGATCGACACCTTCAAGAAGCTGTACACCTGCTACATGGAAACCGATGCCTCGCTGGCGGAGATCAATCCGCTGATTCTCGAGGGCAACGGCAACATCAAGGCGCTGGACGCCAAGTTCAACTTCGACTCGAACGCCCTCTACCGCATTCCCGAGATCGTCGCCTACCGCGACCTCGATGAAGAGGACGCCGACGAGATCGAAGCCTCCAAGTTCGACCTCGCCTACATCTCGCTCGACGGCAACATCGGCTGCCTGGTGAACGGCGCCGGCCTCGCCATGGCGACCATGGATACCATCAAGCTGTTCGGCGCCGAGCCGGCCAACTTCCTCGACGTCGGCGGCGGCGCCACGACCGAGAAAGTCACCGAGGCCTTCAAGATCATGCTGAAGAACCCGAAGGTGAAGGGCATCCTGGTCAACATCTTCGGCGGCATCATGCGCTGCGACACCATCGCCGCCGGCGTCGTCGCCGCGGCCAGGGAGGTGAACCTGCACGTGCCACTGGTGGTGCGCATGCGCGGCACCAACGAAGACATCGGCAAGCAGATACTCAAGGATTCCGGCCTGCCGATCATTTCCGCCGACACCATGGCCGAGGCGGCCGAGAAAATCGTCGCCGCCGTATCCGGCCCAAAAGCGGGCAAGTAAGGAGGAAGCGAATGAGCATTCTGATCAACAGGGACACCCGCGTCGTCACGCAAGGCATCACCGGCAAGACCGGCCAGTTCCATACGCGCATGTGCCGCGATTACGCCAACGGCAGGAACTGCTTCGTCGCCGGCGTCAATCCGAAGAAGGCGGGCGAGGATTTCGAGGGAATCCCGATCTACGCCAGCGTCAAGGAAGCGAAGCAGAAGGCCGGCGTCAATGCCTCGGTCATCTACGTGCCGCCGCCCTTCGCCGCCGCGGCGATCTGGGAGGCGGTCGACGCCGACCTCGATCTCGTCATCTGCATCACCGAGGGCATCCCGGTGCGCGACATGATCGAAGTCAAGGATCGCATGCGCAGGCAGAACAGGAAGACCATCCTGGTCGGCCCGAACTGCCCCGGCGTCATCACCCCGGACGAGATCAAGATCGGCATCATGCCCGGCCACATCCACAAGAAGGGCCGCATCGGCGTGGTGTCGCGCTCCGGCACGCTGACCTACGAAGCGGTCGGCCAGTTGATGGACCTTGGTCTCGGCCAGTCCTCCTGCGTCGGCATCGGCGGCGACCCGGTCAATGGCCTCAAGCATATCGACGTGCTGCGCCTGTTCAATGACGATCCCGGGACCGACGCCGTCATCATGGTCGGCGAGATCGGCGGCTCCGACGAGGAAGAGGCGGCCTACTGGGCCAAGGCCAACATGAAGAAACCGGTCATCGGCTTCATTGCCGGCGTCACCGCGCCACCCGGCAAGCGCATGGGCCACGCCGGCGCCATCATTTCCGGCGGCAAGGGTACGGCGCAGGAGAAGCTGGCGGTCATGGAGGAATGCGGCATCAAGACCACCAAGAACCCGTCCGAGATGGGCAAGCTGCTGAAGTCGGTTATCTAATCTAAGACGGTCGCAGCGAGGCATCAAGCCGCGCCAGGCGCAAGCCGCGGCGCGGCTTTTGTTTGTGCGCCCGGATGGGCGTTTCAGGCCACCCGGAAGCCGTTTCAGGCTGTTTGCCCCGGAGAAAATATTTGACTATCTTCATATTTGACTGTAAGAATTACGATTAGGGTACTGTTTCTATGTGGAGTTGTGCTGTGTTGGCGAGATGATTCGCCCGGCCCGTCTCCGCGGCGTGGCTTCTCCAACGCGGGGCCGGCGCGCCGCCCCAGGGGATATCAACTTTTGAGGGGCACGATGGATCTGAGCCAGGCATTGCAGATCGTGAGCCGCTCGGACGCGGGCATGGTCCGCTCGCACAACGAGGATGCGGTTTACACCAACCCCGCCCGCGGACTGGCCATCCTGGCCGACGGCATGGGCGGCTACAACGCGGGCGAGGTGGCCAGCGGCATGGCGACCGCGCTGCTCGGCAGCGAGCTGGAAAAAACCTTCCAGAAGATGGAGCCGCACCGCGTCGATGCCGCCGGCAAGCTCTATGCCCATGCCGCGCTGGAGAGCGAGATCGCCCGTGCCAACACGGCGATCTACCAGGCGGCGCAGAGCCAGCCCCAGTACGCCGGCATGGGCACGACGCTGGTCATGGCGCTGTTCTACGACAACGCGATGACCGTGGCGCACATTGGCGACTCGCGCCTCTACCGCCTGCGCGGCGACGACTTCCATCTGGTGACGCGCGACCACTCGCTGTTGCAGGAGCAGATCGACAGCG
>PNJM01000248.1 GCA_013821865.1 Rhodocyclaceae bacterium | reverse complement strand
CTTCGCCGGCATGCTCCTGGTCACCCGCCCCGGCACGGAGCTCTCCGGCAGCGGCGTTGCCCTCGCGCTGGCCGCCGCGCTCTGCTTCAGTTTCTTCCAGATCATGACGAGCAAGCTGGCCGCCACCGACAACTCGCTCACCACGCTGTTCTATACCGCGCTGGTCGGCACCGTGATGATGAGCGCGATGCTGCCGTGGTTCTGGATCGAGCGCGAAATCACGGCGCCACAGCTGGCGCTGATCGTATCGATGGGGCTGAGCGGCGGCATCGGCCATTTCCTGCTGATCCGCGCCTACCACCATGCACCGGCGTCGACTCTGACACCGTTCATCTACACGCAGCTGATCTGGGCGACGCTGCTCGGCTGGCTGGTGTTCGGTCAGTTTCCCGATGCCTGGTCGCTCTCCGGCATCGCCGTCATCGCGGCGAGCGGACTGTGGATGGTGCTGGGAGAGCGCCGCAGGGTCAGGCCGTCCTGATGCCCGGATAAGGATAGAGGCTGCTGAACGCGATGCTCTGCCCGAAGCCCTGCACGATGCGCACGTGCTCGCGGCGGAACTCGCGCGCCTGGCGCAGTCCGCAGGAGTGGGCGATCATGTCGATCTCCTTGTTCATGTTGCGGCAGTAGCTGGCGACGCGCTCGGCCTTGTCGGCCACGACGAGGCCGCGCTGCAGTCGCGGGTTGTGCGTGGTGACGCCGGCCGGGCAGGTGTTGGCGTGGCAGCGCAGCGCCTGGATGCAACCCAGCGCGAACATGAAGCCGCGCGCCGTGTTCACGAAATCCGCTCCCGCCGCCAGGGCCCAGGCGGCGCGCGCCGAGGTGACCAGCTTGCCGGCCGCGATCACCCTTACGCGATCGCGCAGCCCGGCTTCGGCCAGCGCATCCACCACGCGCGGCAGCGCCTCGTCGATGGACAGCGACATGTGGTCGGCCAGCGCCTGCGGCGCGGCGCCGCTGCCGCCCTCGCCGCCGTCCACGGTGATGAAATCGGGCGCCGACGCCTTGCCGCGCCGGGCCACGGCGTCGCACAGTTCGTGCATGAAATGCCAGCCGCCGATGGCCGTCTTGATGCCGACCGGCTTGCCGGTGATCCCGCGCACGAATGCGATCCTGTCGAGCAGCTCGTCGGCATTGGCGATGTCGCGGTGGCGGTTGGGGCTGATCGAGTCCCCACCCTCCGGAATGCCGCGGATGGCGGCGATCTCGGCGGTGACCTTGCCGCCGGGCAGGACGCCGCCCTTGCCCGGCTTGGCGCCCTGCGAGAGCTTGATCTCGAAGGCGCGCACCGATTCGTGCGCCGCGAGCTCCTTCAATCTCTCCGGCGAGAGCTTGCCATCGGCATCGCGCACGCCGTACTTGGCCGTGCCGATCTGCATGATGATGTCGCAGCCGCCCTCGAGGTGGTAAGGCGAGAGGCCACCCTCCCCCGTATCCACCCAGCAGCCGGCCATCGCCGCGCCGCACGAGAGCGCCCGCACCGCCGGCTTCGAGATGGCGCCGTAGCTCATGGCGCTGACATTGACGATGGAGCGGGCCAGGAACGGCTTGTCGCAATAGCCTTCGCCGATCGCCAGCGGCGGCGTCGGCAGCTGCTCCTCCTCGATCACCGGAAAAGGCGCATTGACGAATATCAGCGCGCCCGGCTCGCGCAGGTTGTAGGTCGAGCCGAAGCCGATGACGCCGCCTTCGTTTTTCGCCAGTCGATACACCCAGCCGCGCGTGGCGCGGTTGAAGGGCATCTCCTCGCGGTCGCCGGTGAAGAAATACTGGCGGAAATACTCGCCAAGCTGCTCGAAGAAGTAGCGCAGGCGGCCGATGACCGGATAATTGCGCAGGACGGTGTGCTTCTTCTGCGTGATGTCCTTGACGTACCAGAACACCAGCGCCACAAAGACCATGATGGCCAGCAGGGTGCCGGCGCTGACCGAAAGTACGCTCACAAGGCCTGACATGCCACCTCCCTTGCGGGGTAAAATTTCACTTCAACATTCGACAGTTAACGGCACTGGACATGGAAACTTCAGAGCAACTTGCCGCGGAAATCCGGGAAAACGTCGCCGCCGCCCTGGCCGAGGACATCGGCGGCGGCGATCTGACGGCACAGCTGGTGCCCGCCGGACATGCCGCGCGCGGCACTGTCGCCAGCCGCGAAGAGGCCGTGCTGTGCGGCGCGGCCTGGTTCGATGCCTGCTTCCATCAACTCGACCCTGCGGCACGTGTCCGCTGGCAGGCGAAGGACGGCGGGCGCATCCATGCCGGCCAGACCCTGTGCGAGATCGAAGCCGAAGCGCGGGTGCTGCTCACCGCCGAACGGACCGCGCTCAACTTCCTCCAGCTCCTGTCCGGCACGGCCACCGCCACGCGGCGCTACGTCGATGCCGTCGCCGGCACCGGAGCGAAGGTCGTCGACACCCGCAAGACCCTGCCCGGCCTGCGCCTGGCGCAGAAATACGCCGTGCGCTGCGGCGGCGGCACCAACCACCGCCTCGGCCTCTACGACGGCATCCTCATCAAGGAAAACCACATCATGGCCGCCGGCGGCGTCCGCTCCGTGCTGGAGAAGGCGCGCAGCCTGGCGCCAGGGGGCGTGTTCATCCAGATCGAGGTGGAGACGCTGGGGCAACTCGGGGAGGCGCTGGAAGCGGGGGCGAAGATGATCCTGCTCGACAACATGGATCTCGCGCAGATGCGCCGGGCGGTGGAAATCACGGGAGGCCGGGCCGAACTGGAAGCTTCCGGCGGAGTCAGCCTGGACCGGGTGCGGGCCATCGCCGAGACCGGGGTGAACCGGATTTCCATCGGCAGCCTGACCAAGGACGTGCGGGCCGTCGATCTGTCGCTGCGGCACGTGGAGAAATAGCCGGCCCCGCCAGCGCCTTGCCTTAACAGCGCGAAAAAGGTATAAACGGCCGGAAGTCAGCTGCCACCTGAGCGGCGCGACGCTTCAACCAGAAGAAAGACAGGAGCATCGAGATGTGGTTCATCCTTTATTACGTCGTCGCGATTACCGTCCTGATCCTGCACTTCACCGGCGCCCTCGCGCGCTACAACCTCGAATGGCTGATCCTGGTGCTGGCCGTAACCGTCTTCCCGGCGGTCATCTACCTCTGACGCATTTCCCCGGGCGGGGTTGACCCGCCCTCAAGCCTGCTTTACCGCCACCAGGTCGATCAGCGCCGATCGGCCGCAATGCCCGCTGCCTTCCCGTATCTCGTCGTCGTGCTCGGCAAGGTGCAGGATTTCCATGTCGCCGAAAGCCGATCGCAGCAGGGCCTTGGTGTACATGTTTTCGGCATGCGGCGGCCCGCCGGTCTTGTAGTCCAGTTGTCTCGGTGTATAGCCCTGCAGGATGAGCAGGCCACCCGGCTTGAGGGCGTCCTTGATGCGGGCGAACAGGCTCGCCCGCTCGGCGGGTGCGGCGAACTGGATGAAGATGGCGGCTGCGACATCGAAGCGCACGCGACCCCAGTCGAATGCAAGAACGTCCGCCACCTCGAAATGCGGGCA
>PNJM01000247.1 GCA_013821865.1 Rhodocyclaceae bacterium | reverse complement strand
GGCCGAAGACGATGGAGCCGAGTACCGCCAGGATGAGGATGGCCAGCGGGAAGAACGAGGCCAGCAGCATCTTGAATATTTCCAGCCGGGTGAAGTCGAAGATCCAGTAGAAGAAAACGACGGCGAGTGTTCCCGCCGCAAGCGTGATCCAGAAGCTCATCGGGGCTGGCTGGCGTTCCGCATCAACGGCGGGCGCGGCAGGTGCCTCGGCCTTCGCCACCGAAACAGGCTTCTCCGCGGCAGGTGTCTTTGCGGCTTCGGTGGGCGGCTCCTTGACACCATCGGTTTCTTCCTCGGGCTCCGACACGCCCTCGGCCTTCGGTTCCCTGGCGCTGTCGTCGGCCTCCTCGCTGCTGCCTGATCCGGAGGCGGCGCCCATCTCCTGCAAGCCAGAGGTATCCACCTGCTCTGGCGGCACGGTCACGGCGCTGTAGATGAGGCCCATCGCGCCAAACCAGACGAAGGCGGGCAGAAGCACGATGATGAGCTGCTTGAGGATGGCACCCGTCGGCACGGTGACGTTGATGCGACCCTTGAGGGCGGCCAGCAGCGCCGGCAGGGCCTTGCGGCCGATCGATTCGGCGATGGCCCGGTTGTGCGGCGGCAACGGCACAATCCGATCCTCGGCGGAGAGCGGCGGCGCCAGATGCGGCTTCCACTTGGCCATGATAATGACATAGCCGACGTACAGGCCGGCCAGCATGAGGCCGGGGAAGAAGGCGCCGGCGTAGAGCTGCACCACCGAGACGCCGGCGGTGGCGCCATAGACGATGAGCAGCACCGAGGGCGGGATGAGGATGCCGAGGCAGCCGCCGGCGGTAATGGAACCGGCCGACAGCTTGATGTCATAGCCGTGGCGCAGCATGGCCGGGAAAGCCAGCAGGCCCATCAGCGTCACCACCGCGCCGACGATGCCGGTGGCGGTGGCGAAGATGGCGCAGGTGATGAGCGTGGCCACGGCGAGCGAGCCGGGAATGCGCGCCAGCGCCAGATGGATGCTCCTGAACAGCTTCTCGATCAGGTTGGCGCGCTCGACCAGGTAGCCCATGAAGACGAAGAGCGGGATGGAGATCAGCACGTCGTTGCTCATCACGCCATAGGCGCGCTGCACCATGAGATCAAGCGTCTGCCGCACGGCGATGTCCGGGTTGACGCCGCGGTAGTTCAGCCAGGCGAAGAACACGCCCATGCCCATCAGGGTGAAGGCGGTGGGGAAGCCGAGCATGATGGCCACCACCACCAGCGAGAGCATGAGCAGGCCGAGGTGGCCGTTGGTCAGGTTGCCCCACGGCATGAACACCGCCGTGGTAAGCAGAATCATGGCCATCAGCGCGAAGCCGAAGCGCAGTTCCTTCTTCATCGCTTCGGCTCCTGCTTCACCACGTATGCATCGAGCTTGGCGATGTCCTCGTCCTTGACGTGCACCATTTCCTTCAGCTTGTCGACATCGACCTCCTCCACATCCTCTTCTCGCGAGGGCCATTTGCCGTCGCGCAGGCAGATCAGGCAGCGGGCGATCTCGACGATGCCCTGCAGCATGAGACCCAGGCCGGCGGCGGGGATGATGAACTTGAACGGATAGAGCGGCAGCGGTTCCGGGCTGAAGGTCTGCTCGTGGATGGCCAGCGATTCGTTGGCGAAGATCCAGCCGGCATAGGTCAGGGCGAAGATGCCGGGCAGGAAGAAAACGATGTAGAGCACCAGGTCGATCGTGGCCTGGGTGCGCGGCTCGAAGAAGCCGTAGAGGACGTCGCCACGCACGTGGCCGCCCTTGGCCAGCGTATAGGCGCCGGCCATCATGAACAGCGCCCCGTAGAGCATGATCTGGGCGTCGAGCACCCAGGCGTGCGGCACGTTCAGCACGTAGCGGGAGAACACCTCCCAGGAAATCAGTCCGGTGAGGACGACGATGGCCCAGCCGAAAATATGGCCGGCCAGGGTGCTCGCCTTGTCGACGAGAAGCAACAATTTCTGCATGGGGGATTCCCGGTGAAAAAACGGCCGTCCGGGCGACGCCGGACGGCCGTTAGGGCAAGCATCAGCCTTTCTTCGCCGGCGCTTTCTTAGCGAAGAAGTGATTGTAGGCCATCTTGTAATCGACCAGCGTGTCGTTCTGCCAGCGGCAGGCGCGCTGGGCGAAGGCTTTCATGGACTCGTTCACCTTCTTGAACGTGGGGTTCTCGGCTTCCTTGGCGGCGATCACTTTGTCCCAGGCTTCGAGCTGGCGGCGCAGGATGCTGTCAGGCGTCTTGTAGAACTTGACGCCCTGTTTCTCGGCCATTTCCAGGTAGTCCTTGGAATAGCGGTCGATGGCCTTCCACGACATGTCGGCGGAAGCCGCTTCCACGGCGTGGTTGATGATGGCCTTGAGCTCCCCCGGCAGCGCGTCGTACTTCTTCTTGTTGAACAGGATCTCGAACTGCTCGCTGGACTGGTGGAAGCTCTGCAGCATGCACACCTTGGCGACGTCCGGGAAGCCGAGCAGGCGGTCCGACGAGGCGTTGTTGAACTCGGCCGCGTCGATCAGGCCGCGGTCCAGCGCCGGCACGATTTCGCCGCCGGGCAGCGGATTCACCGCGAGGCCCATGTCCTTGTAGATATCGACAGCCAGGCCGACGGTGCGGAACTTCATGCCCTTGACGTCGTCCGCCTTGGTGATCGGCTTCTTGAACCAGCCGAAGGGCTGCGTCGGCATCGGACCGTAGAGGAAGGACTGCACATCGAGGTTGAGGCTCTTGTAGATGTCGTCGAGCATCTGCTTGCCGCCGCCGTAGTTGTGCCAGGCCAGCACCATGTTCGGGTCCATGCCGAAGGCCGGGCCCGAGCCCCACAGCGCCACGGCGGAGTTCTTGCCGTACCAGTAGGCCACCACGCCGTGGCCGCCGTCCAGCGTGCCCTTGGAAACCGCATCGAGCAGGTCGAAGGCCTTCACCACGGCGCCGGCCGGCAGCACCTCGATCTTGAGACGGCCGCCGGACATGCCGTTCACCTTGCCGGCGAAGTCCAGGGCGTATTCATGGAAGATGTCCTTCGCCGGCCAGGTGCTCTGCCAGCGCATGGTGATCGGCGACTGCGCCACCGAGATCATGGGGAAGCCCATCGCGGCGGCGCCGGCCGTGCCGGCGGCGGCCTTGCTCAGGAAGGAACGGCGGGACAGTTTTTTTTCCTCGGGTTTGTTCTCGTTGCTCATGGGTTTGTCTCCTTCGGTATATTGTGATTAGGACAACCGGAGGCTGTCTGCCTCCCACATCTTCAGACAGGGGCAAGGGTCGCCTCCGCCCGCATTATTCCAAAGATTGTTTGATCCTAAACTTTCAGAGGGGCAATATCAAGAAGACTAGGGAAAACCCTAATCCTTGCTACGCCGCAGCAAAGCAGTAAGGACAGGCGGGGTCAGCAGCGTGGTCAGGATGACCATGATGACGATGATGGAGAACATGGCCTCGCCGAGGACGCCGAGCTGGCGGCCGGCGACGGCGAAGATCAGGCCGACCTCGCCGCGCGGCACCATGCCCCAGCCGACGATCCAGGCATTGGCGC
>PNJM01000246.1 GCA_013821865.1 Rhodocyclaceae bacterium | reverse complement strand
CGCCGTCTACGAGGGAGGGGAAGACGGCGAGCCGGCTTCCGCCAACCAGCTCAGGATCAGCACCGACAAGGTGCAGAAGCTGGGCGTGCGCACCGACGTGGTCCGGCTTCGCGCCCTGGACACGGTGGTGCGCGCGTCCGGCCGCATCGAGCCGAACGAGCGCCGCGTCTATGCCATCGCGCCCAAGTTCGAGGGCTACGTCGAACGCCTGTTCGTGAACATCACCGGCCAGGAGGTCGGCAAGGGGCAGCCCTTGTTCGAGGTCTATAGCCCGGAACTGGTTTCCGCGCAGCGCGAGTACGCCGTCGCCGCGCAAGGCGTCGAGGCGCTGAAGGGCGGCGACAGCTATGCCCAGTCGGGCATGAAGGAACTGGCCGAGTCGAGCCTCCTGCGCATGAAGAACTGGGATATCTCGGACGAGCAGATCAAGGCGCTGGCCAAGTCCGGCGTGTCGAAGCATACGCTGATCTTCCGCTCCCCCGTGAACGGCGTCGTCACCGAGAAGAAGGCGCTGCAGGGCATGCGCTTCATGCCCGGCGACACGCTCTATCAGGTGGCCGACCTGTCCACCGTCTGGGTGCTCGCCGACGTCTTCGAGCAGGACATCGGCTTCGTCAGTACCGGCGCCAAGGCCAAGGTCAAGATCAGCGCCTATCCGGACAAGGCGTTCGAAGGCACGATCACCTACGTCTATCCGACTCTGAACGCCCAGACCCGCACGGTGCCGGTTCGGGTGGAGCTGGCCAATCCCGGCCTGCTGCTCAAGCCGGCCATGTTTGCCCAGGTGGAATTGCCCGTGTCCGCCAAGGGCAAGGTGCTGGCCGTGCCGGATTCGGCGGTGATCGACAGCGGTACGCGGCGCATCGTCCTTGTGCAAGCGAAAGTGGGCAGCTTCGAACCACGCGAAGTGAAGCTCGGCGTGCGCAGCGACAGCTACGTGGAAGTGCTGGAGGGCGTCAAGGAAGGCGAAGAGGTCGTGGTCGCGGCCAACTTCCTGATCGACGCTGAAAGCAACCTCAAGGCCGCAGTGGGCGGCATGGGCGCTCACGCCGGGCACGGCAGCCCGGCGAAGACGGAGGCCGGCGCCGAGGCCGCCAAACAGGCCGGCGCCGGACACCAGGCCGAAGGCACGGTGGATGGCGTCGATGCCAAGGCCGGGATCATCAGCCTGAACCACGGCCCGGTGGAAACGCTCAAGTGGCCGGCCATGACCATGGAGTTCAAGGTCGCCAACGAGGCCTTGCTGAAGGAACTGAAGCCCGGCGCGAAGGTATCGGTCGAATTCGTCGAACGGCAACCCGGGGAATGGGTCATCACCCGCGTGACGGCGGGAACGGCGGGCAAGGGGGGCGGCGCACCGGCCCCCGCCGCCAATCCGCACGCCGGCCACTGACGGGGCAGCCATGCTGAGCAAAATCATCGACTGGTCGGCCAGGAATCTTTTCCTGGTACTGATCGCCACGCTCTTTACCGTCATCGGCGGCATCTATGCCGTCGTGAAGACGCCCATCGATGCCCTGCCCGACCTTTCGGATGTGCAGGTCATCGTTTATACCGAGTACCCCGGCCAGGCGCCGCAGGTGGTCGAGGACCAGGTCACCTACCCCCTCACCACGGCCTTGCTGGCGGTCTCCAAGTCCAAGGTGGTGAGGGGCTTCTCCGTGTTCGGCGCCTCGTTCGTATACGTCATCTTCGAGGATGGCACCGACATCTACTGGGCGCGCTCGCGGGTACTCGAATACCTCAACTTCGCTTCCGGCCGCCTGCCCAGGGGGGTGACGCCGTCGCTCGGACCGGACGCCACCGGTGTCGGCTGGGTGTACCAGTATGCGCTGCTGGCCAAGAACAAGACCCTGGCCGAGCTGCGCACCATCCAGGACTGGTTTGTCCGCTACCAGCTCACCAAGGCCCAGGGGGTTTCGGAAGTGGCTTCGGTCGGCGGCTTCGTCCAGACCTACCAGGTGACGGTGGATCCCGTGAAGCTGCGCGCCTATGGCATTCCGCTCAAGGACGTCACGCAGGTGATCCGTGATTCCAACCGCGACGTCGGCGGCCGGGTGGTCGAGATGGCCGAAACCGAGTACGTCGTTCGCGGCAAAGGCTATCTGCGCGGCAGGAGCGATATCGAGATGCTGGTGGTGAAAAGCGACAAGGGCACGCCCGTCCTGATCCGCGACATCGCCCGGGTGGAACTCGTGCCGGACGAGCGGCGCGGCCTGACCGAACTCAACGGCGAAGGCGAGGTGGTCTCCGGCATCGCCATGGCTCGCTACGGCCAGAATGCGCTGGAGGTCATCCACAACCTCAAGGCCAAGATTGGCGATATCGCGAGCGGCTTGCCCGAGGGAGTGACGATTGAAACCGTCTATGACCGCTCCGACCTGATTCACCGCGCCATTGACACCCTCAAGAGAACGCTGCTTGAGGAAGCGCTCATCGTCGCACTCGTTTGCATCGTCTTCCTGATGCACGTGCGCTCTGCCCTGGTCGCGATCCTCATGCTGCCGGTCGGCGTGCTGATCGCCTTCATCGCCATGCACTCGCTCGGCATGAACTCCAACCTGATGAGCCTGGGCGGCATCGCCATCGCCATCGGCGCCATGATCGACGCGGCCATCGTGATGATCGAGAACGCGCACAAGCACCTGGAGCGCCTGCCGGAGGGGCACTCGACCGCCGAGCGCGCCGAGGCCATGATCACGGCATGCAAGGAGGTCGGCCCCGCCCTCTTCTTCTCGCTGCTCATCATCACGGTCTCCTTCCTGCCGGTCTTCAGCCTGGAAGGCCAGGAGGGGCGGCTGTTCTCGCCGCTCGCCTACACCAAGACCTTCTCCATGGCCGGCGCAGCCATGCTCTCGGTAACGCTGGTCCCGGTGCTGATGATGCTCTTCATCCGCGGCAAGGTCATGCCCGAGGCGAAGAACCCGGTGAACCGCTTCCTGATCTGGATTTATCGGCCGATCATCGCCTGGGTGATGCGCTGGAAGAAAACGACCATCGTTGCCGCCGTACTGGCCCTGGGCATTTCGGCCTACCCCGCCTCCCGGCTGGGATCCGAGTTCATGCCGACGCTGAACGAGGGAACGCTGCTCTACATGCCGGCTTCCCTGCCCGGCATGTCGATCACCAAGGCCGCGGAACTGCTGCAGACGCAGAACAAGATCATCAAGAGCTTCCCCGAAGTGGCATCGGCCTACGGCAAGGCCGGGCGCGCCAACACGGCGACCGATCCGGCGCCGACCGAGATGTTCGAGACGGTGATCAACCTCAAACCGGAATCCGAATGGCGCCCCGGCATGACCACCGACAAGCTGATCGCCGAGCTCGACAAGGCCCTACAGTTCCCCGGCGTGGCCAATGCCTGGACGATGCCGATCAAGGCGCGCATCGACATGCTGTCCACCGGCATCCGCACGCCGATCGGCGTCAAGGTGTTCGGCAAGGATCTCGTCGAAATCGAGCGGGTAGCCAAGGAAATCGAGGCGGTGGTGAAGCAGGTTCCCGGCACCACGTCGGCTTTCGCCGAGCGCGTCACCGGCG
>PNJM01000245.1 GCA_013821865.1 Rhodocyclaceae bacterium | reverse complement strand
TTTCGAACGTGTGATGGCCGGGGCGGTGGGTGTGCCCGTGGATGAGCCGCGGGCAGCCATGCTCGCGCAAAGCCCGGGCGACGGTGGCGGCATTGACGTCCATGATCTCCATCCGCTTGATGCGCTTCTGCGCCTCGCTCTCGCGGCGCAGCGCCCCGATCTGCGCCTTGCGCTCCGCCAGCGGCAGGGCAAGAAAGGCGCGCTGCCACTCGGCGGAACGCACCTGGGCGCGGAAGCGCTGATAAGCCTCGTCGTCGGTGCACAGCGTGTCGCCGTGCATGAGGAGGGTGGCAGTGCCTCCGATATCGATCAAAGTCGGTTCGGCCAGCAGCGTCATTCCCGCCGCCAGTGCGAAGGCATCGCCGATCAGGAAATCGCGGTTGCCCGCCATGAACAAGACGGATGTATTCGCATCGGCCAGGCCGCGCAACGCCGCGCAGATCTCCGCGTTGAACGAATCGCCCAGATCGTCGTCGCCGGCCCAGTATTCGAACAGGTCGCCGAGAATATAGAGGGTTTTCGCCTCGCGTGCCGGGCCGGCGAGGAAACTGAAGAACAGCCGGCTGATCGCCGGCCGCGTCGGGCAGAGGTGGAGGTCCGAAATGAAGAGGGTGGTCATGGGCGGCTTGCCGGTGTGCGCCAGACCGCCCCGGGGTTCAGGCCACTTCGGCCTTCTCGATGACCACGTCCTCGACCGGCACGTCCTGGTGGAAGCCTTTCGTGCCGGTCTTCACTGCCTTGATCTTGTCCACCACGTCCATGCCATCGGCCACCTTGCCGAAGACACAGTAACCCCAGCCCTGGCTGCTGGGTGAGGTGTGGTTGAGGAAGCTGTTGTCCTTCACGTTGATGAAGAACTGGGCGGTCGCCGAATGGGGATCGGATGTGCGCGCCATGGCAATGGTGCCACGCTCGTTCTTGAGACCGTTGCCGGCCTCGTTCTTGATCGGCGTGCCGCAGGGCTTCTGGTTCATGCCGGGCTCGAAGCCGCCGCCCTGGATCATGAAACCGTCAATGACACGGTGGAAAATGGTGTTGTTGAAATGCCCCGATTCGACGTAGGCAAGGAAGTTCTTGACCGTTTCCGGTGCCTTGTCTGCACTGAGTTCGAGGGTGATTGTGCCGAGGCTGGTTTGCAGCTTGACCATGGTGTCTTCTCATTTGGCGGTGGATTTGATGACGACGTCCTCGATAACAACGGCTTGGCGTGGCACGTCGGACGGAAAGGGGCCGCGCGGGCCCGTATTCAGCTTGCCTATCTTGTTTACAACCTCCATCCCCTTTACAACCTTGCCGAACACTGCGTAGCCCCAGCCATCGAACGACGGATAGTTGAGCCGCGTGTTGTCGACGAGGTTGATGAAGAACTGCGCCGAGGCGGAATGCGGAGCCTGGGTGCGCGCCATGGCGAGCGTGCCGGGCTCGTTTTTCAGGCCGTTCTTCGCCTCGTTCTCGATGGGAGGACGGGTCGCTTTCTGCTCCATCTTTTCGTTGAAGCCGCCTCCCTGGATCATGAAGCCGTCGATGACGCGATGGAAAATCGTGCCGGTGTAGAAGCCGTCCTTCACGTACTGGAGGAAGTTGTCGACCGATTTCGGCGCTTTCTCGGGATAGAGTTCGATCACGATGGTACCCATGTTCGTTTTCATTTCAACCACGGGGTTCGAAGCGAGCGCGTGCAGGCTAAGGAACAGGCCGAAGGCCAGCGAGAACAGCTTTTTCATCGGATTGCCCTGTGAAATGAGAAACGCGAAACGGCTTACGCGCCGCCCTCGTAGACGATCTTCCATGTGCCGTCATCCTTGATCCAGTACTGGCGCTTCTTCATCTGGATGCTGAGGTTGCTGCTGCGGTAGTCCTGGTCGAAGGTGACGACGACCATCTCTTCCTTGCCCGGGTTGCGGAACATGCTGATGTTGTTGGCGCCGACCTTGATCCACTGCTTGCCGGCGTTCACCTGGCGCTTCTGCGCGGACCATTGCTCGTGGTTCTGGCTGCCGGAGAGGAAGCGCTTCGAGTAGTGGCGCAGGTACTTGTCGGTATCGAGGCTTTCCCAGTCGGTGCGCCATGACTCGATGCTCTTCGACAGCGCGGCGCGTTCGGCCTGCCAATCGTCGAGCGAAAGCCATTCTATGCTGCTGGAGATGATGACCGGCGTCGTGCCGATCTGCAGGTTCTTGGCCAGCGCGTCGAGATCCTGATTGGCCAGCACGACGCAGCCGTCGGAGGCCTTTGGCGGGCGGGAGAAGGTGTCGGAGGGCGTCCCGTGCAGCCAGATGCCGTGGCCGTTGCGCCCCTGGCGCTTGTCCCATTCGTTGGGATAGCTGATGGGAAAGGCGCCGCTGCCGTAGAAGTCGGTCAGTTTCTGGCGGGGCAGACTGGCGGTGACGTGATAGACGCCGATGGGCGTCTTCTTGTCGCCTTCGCGCAGCTTTTCGGTGCCGGCCTTGCCGTGCGAGATGTAATAGTCGGCAACGAAGCGCGGCTGGCCGTTGGCGTTCTCATAGAGATAGAGACGCGCCTTCTGGGTATCCACCACCACCGCGTACTTCTGTTCGGGGTGCATCTGCAGCAGATAGCGCGGCATGAAATTGGCCTGGGGCTTCTCGCGGTAGGCCTTGAGGCGTGCGACGGCCTCCTCGCGCAGGTCGGCCAGCTTGTCCTGCGGCGCGTTTGCCGCGTTGCCGAAAGCGATGAGCGGCCGTGAGCGCGCAAGCAGCAGGTCGCCCTTGATGAGGTGGCCGAGGCGGAACTTGGGGTAGCCCTTGAGGAGGGCCTCGACCTGGGCCAGCGCGGCATCGAGGCGGTTCTGCTCGATTTCCTCGAAAACGCGCGCCAGCAGCGGCTCGGGGCCGGAGTCGGAGTAGGTGGCGCGCTCTGGCGCTGCGGCGACGGCGACGCCACAGGCGGCAATCAGGGTTGCCGCGCAGAGGCGTCTGATGCGTGCCTTGCGATTCATCAGTTGCCGACGCGCTCCTGCTGGATCAGCCATTTGCCGTCGCGCCGGACCAGCGCCAGGGTCTTGCTGGCTGTGGTCTTGAGCACGCCCGACTTGTAGTGCTGGCGGAATTTGGCCGTGGCCCGGTCGCCGTCGATGGCGACCTGCAGGTTTTCAACTGCAACCTGGATGGCGCCCGGCTTGTTGATGCGGCGCGAGCGCTCGGCTTCCCAGCTGTCGCGCGCTATGCCGCCGGGCGTCTGGAAATCCCTGGCGTAGAAAGCGAGATAGGCCTTGACGTCCTTCCTTGACCAGGCGGCGACCCAATCGCGCACGGCCTTCTCGGCATCCTGCCTGCCGTTGCCGGCGGCAGGCTTGGGCTCGACCGGTGCTGCGGCTGGAGCGGCCGGTTTTTCGATGGCCGGCCTGGGTTCGGCGGCGGGGGCGGCCGGGGCCGGTTCCGGCTTGGCTGCGGGAGCCGGCGTGGCCGCGGTGACCTGCGTCTTGCCCGGGTTCCTGGCGGCCGTCATCGTCGGCCGCCCTGAGGTGCCCATCAGGTCGCGGATCATGGCCAGCTTGGTCTGGGCGCTGGCATTGGAGGA
>PNJM01000244.1 GCA_013821865.1 Rhodocyclaceae bacterium | reverse complement strand
CTGGTGCCCTCTTTCTCTTCGCCTCGGCTGCCCGGGCGGCAGACGGGCCGGCCGTGGCAGGCATTCCGGTCGACTTCATCCTCTTCGCCGCCACCCTGCTCGGCGTGGCGATGTTCCATCATCACGTGCTCAAGGTGGCCCTGGCGGGGCTCGCGGTCATCACGGTCTACAAGATCATCTTCACCGGCTTCAAGACGGGCGCCGGCCTGGCCGGCTTCGGCGCCCACATGGCGCACGAGTGGGTGCTGCTGGTGAACCTGCTCTGCCTGCTGGTCGGCTTCGCCCTGCTGGCACGGCATTTCGAGGACAGCGGCGTGCCGGAAGTGCTGCCGAAGCTGCTGCCGGAAGGCTGGCTCGGACCCTTCGTGCTGCTCGTCATCATCTTCGTGCTGTCGGGCTTCCTCGACAACATCGCGGCGGCGCTCATCGGCGCCACCGTGGCGGCCAGCGTCTTCAAGCGCAAGGTGCACATCGGCTATCTGGCGGCGATCGTCGCAGCGTCGAACGCAGGCGGCGCCGGCAGCGTGGTGGGCGACACCACCACCACCATGATGTGGATCGCCGGCGTCAGCCCCTTCGACGTGCTCGAGGCCTATGTCGCCGCCGTGGTGGCGATGGTGGTATTCGGCATCCCGGCGGCCCTGCAGCAGAACAAGCACCAGGCCATCGTGCGCAACCTCCAGGCCGCCCACCACATCGACTGGGCGCGCGTCGGCATCGTCGGCGCCATCCTCGTCGGCGCCATCATTACCAACGTCACGGTCAACCTGAAGTTCCCCGCCGCAGCCGACCACTTTCCCTTCCTCGGCGTCGCCGTGTGGGTAGTGCTGCTCGCCGCCGTGCCACTGAGGAAGCCGGAATGGAGCCTGTTGCCGGACGCGGTCAAGGGCTCCATCTTCCTGCTCGCCCTGGTGACCTGCGCCTCGATGATGCCGGTGGAAAAGCTGCCGCCTGCGTCCTGGCCGTCGGCGCTGTCCCTCGGCTTCATCTCCGCGGTGTTCGACAACATCCCGCTCACGGCGCTGGCGCTCAAGCAGGGCGGCTACGACTGGGGCTTCCTCGCCTACGCCGTCGGTTTCGGCGGCTCGATGCTGTGGTTCGGCTCCTCGGCGGGCGTGGCGGTGTCCAATCTCTTCCCCGAGGCCAAGTCGGTCGGCCAGTGGCTGCGCCACGGCTGGTTTATCCCCGTCGGCTATGTCGTCGGCTTCTTCGCCCTGCTGCTGATCCTCGGCTGGCATCCGCACGAGAAGCACAAGGATGCCCGGCTCGACATACCGGCGGCGTATGCGGTCGCATCCGCGCCACAAAATGGTTTCGAGTTTAGGGTTTAGAGTTTGCGCGGGAAGCCGCGCCGGGTTTTGCAACCCGCAACCCGCAATCCGAAACTGAATTGATGCACGAGGGGCTTCGTCTCGTACTTGTCCTGCTGACCGCCGCCGTGCTGGCGGTGGCGCTGGTGCGCGCCATGCACCTGCCTTCCATGCTGGCCTACCTCGCCATCGGCATCGCCGTCGGCCCGCATGCGCTCGGCTGGCTGCAGGAGAGCGAGCAGACCGGGCGGCTGGCCGAGTTCGGCGTGGTCTTCCTGATGTTTTCCATCGGACTGGAATTTTCGCTGCCGCGGCTCATGGCGATGCGCTGGCAGGTATTCGGCCTGGGCGGCGCCCAGGTCGTGGCGACGACGCTGGCCACGCTGCTGATCGGCCTGACCGGCGGCATCCCCTGGGAGGCGGGGCTGGCGCTGGGGGCGATTTTCGCCATGTCGTCGACCGCCATCGTCGGCCGCCTGCTGGCGGAAAAGCTCGACCTGCACTCGGCCTCCGGGCGGCGCACCATGAGCGTGCTGCTGTTCCAGGATCTAGCCGTGGTGCCGCTGCTCATCGTCATTCCGGCGCTCAGCGACACCTCCCGTCTCGCGGAGCAACTGACGATCGCCCTTGCCCAGTCGTTCGCCATCCTGCTCCTGGTGATATTTGTCGGCCGCCGCCTGGTCCAGCGCTGGTTCGATATCGTGGTGCGGCGCAAGTCCGCCGAGCTGTTCATGCTCAACGTGCTGTGGATCACCATGGCGCTGGCCTTCCTCACCGACTGGGCCGGCCTGTCCATGACGCTGGGCGCCTTCCTCGGCGGCATGCTGATTTCCGAAACCCTGTACCGCCACCAGGTGGAAGCGGACATTCGCCCCTTCCGCGATGTCCTGCTCGGCCTGTTCTTCATCACCATCGGCGCCCTGCTCGATCTTTCCATCGTCTGGCAGCGCATCGAGTGGGTGGCGCTGGTGCTGCTCGGCCTGGTGGCCGGCAAGGGCCTGCTCATGCTGGCCGTCACGCGCCTGTCCGGGGCGGACACGTCCGTCGCCTTCCGCACCGCGGCGCAGCTGGCGCAGGCCGGCGAGTTCGGCTTCGTGCTGCTGACCCTGGCGAGCGGGCAGCGGCTGCTGACGCCGGAGGTGGTGCAGCCCTCGCTGGCCGGCATGCTGCTGTCGATGCTGGCGGCGCCCTTCGTCATCGAGCGGGCGCGCGAGATCGGCGAAAGGCTGTCGCGCGACGAGTGGATGCAGCGCGCCACCGGCCTGCAGGAGATCGCCGCCCATGCGATGAACATCGGGAACCACGCCATCGTCTGCGGCTACGGACGGACGGGCCAGAGCATCGCCCGCTTCCTGGCCAAGGAGAAAATTCCCTTCATCGCGCTCGACATGGACGCCCACCGCGTGCAGCAGGCGCTGACGGCCGGCGAGAACGTGGTGTTCGGCAACGCCGACCGGCGCGAGGTGCTGCTCGCCGCCGGCCTGGAGCGGGCGCGCATCGTTGTCGTCACCTACCCGGACGTGCCCTCCGCCATTAAAGTGCTCGGCATCGTGCGCGGCCGCCGGCCCGGCCTGCCCGTCGTCGTGCGGGCGGCCGACGATGCGCACTTGGAGGAGCTCAGGCGCGCCGGGGCGACCGAGGTGGTGCCGGAAGTCATCGAAGGCAGCCTGATGCTGGCGGCGCAGACGCTGATGCGGCTCGGCGTGCCGCTGCGCCGCGTGCTGCACGACGTCGAGGAGGCGCGCGAGCGGCGCTACGAGCTGTTGCGCGAGCGCTATCGGGATGTCGTCGATAGCGGGAAGGAAACGGACAATCGGGAAGGATCGTAGCTGAGTCATGGCGAAACGCCAATGCGCCGTCCTGCGGCGGCTGACTTTTTCTTCCTTCAGGCCGCCGTTCCCTGCTTCGCCTCGGTGTCGAGCAGCAGCTTCCCCGTGTCGAGAAGGTAATCGAGGAACGCGCGCGACACGACGCTGAGTCTCTTGCCGGCAGGATAAACCACGTACCACTCGCGCCGGATTGGAAACCCCGCAACGTCGATCACCGCGATCTGGCTGGCTTCACCCTCCGCCGACAGCGTATGCCGCGACAGGACAGCCACGCCCAGTCCGCCGATAATGCCTTGCTTGATGGCTTCGTTGCTGCCCAGTTCCATGCGCACTTTGGGGGTCAGCCCGCGCTCGGCGAAGAAGCGCTCGGCGGCCTGCCGGGTGCCGGAGCCCGCCTCGCGCACGAGGAACGGCTCTTCTGCCAGGCGTTC
>PNJM01000243.1 GCA_013821865.1 Rhodocyclaceae bacterium | reverse complement strand
GCAGCCGATGCCGGCGCTCCTGCAGCCCTGCTGCACCCACTGCCTGGTGCTTTCGTCCGAATAGACCAGGTGGAACTGCCATACCGGGCATTTTTCCGGGTCGCCGGCGTCGGTGCGTCGCACCCGCGCCGGATCTGTCTGCATGGTGCGGATCTTCTTCGTCACCGAATCGGCGCTCTCGCGCAGGGCAATGGTGTTGTTGTAGGACTTTGACATCTTCTGGCCGTCGAGGCCGGGCATCTTCGCCGCTTCGGTCAGCAACGCCTCGGGCTCGACCAGGATCATCTTGCTGACGCCTTCGAGGAAGCCGAACAGGCGCTCGCGGTCACCCATGGAGAGGTTCTGCGCCTCTTCCAGCAGAGCGTGGGCCTGTTCCAGCGCCTGATGGTCACCGTCCTGCTGGAAGCGCCTGCGCAACTCCTCGTAGAGTTTGGCGCGCTTGGAGCCGAGCTTCTTCATCGCCTCGCGCGCCTTCGCCTCGAAATCCGGCTCGCGGCCGTAAAGATGGTTGAAGCGGCGCGCGATCTCGCGCGAGAACTCGATGTGCGGCACCTGGTCCTCGCCCACCGGCACCCTGTTGGCGCGGTAGATCAGGATATCGGCCGACTGCAGCAGCGGATAGCCGAGGAAACCGTAGGTGGCCAGATCCTTGTGCTCCAGCTTCTCCTGCTGGTCCTTGTAGGTCGGCACGCGCTCGAGCCAGCCGAGCGGCGTCATCATGGACAACAGGAGATGAAGTTCGGCGTGCTCCGGCACGCGAGACTGGATGAACAGCGTGGCCTGGGACGGATCGACGCCGGCCGCCAGCCAGTCGATCACCATGTCCCAGGTGTTCTCCTCGATCGTGCCCGGCTCGTCGTAGGCTGTCGTCAGGGCATGCCAGTCGGCGACGAAGAACAGGCAGGGGTATTCGCTTTGCAGCTTGACCCAGTTCTTCAGAACGCCATGGTAGTGGCCGAGGTGGAGGCGCCCGGTGGGGCGCATGCCTGAGAGGACTTTTTCTGCGTACATTTTGATCTTGAATTAAAACTGGAAAATGACGGCCAGCAGGTGACGGAAACCCACCATCAGCGGCCAGAGGATGTAGCCCAGCAAATCGGTAAACAACAACAGCAGCAGGATGGCCAGGCCATAGGGTTCCATGCGCGCAAAGCGCCAGGCCATGCGATGCGGCAGCAGGCTCACGGCGATGCGACCGCCGTCGAGTGGCGGAATGGGCAGCAGATTGAGCAGCATCAGTATGGTATTAACCTCAATTCCCGCCCTGGCGTTTCCTGCCGCAAAGATCGAAAAAACTCCGGAATCCATCGTTGTCGTTATTTTCAGCAATCCTGCCCAGCCCAGCGCCATTGCCAGGTTCATCGCCGGACCGGCCGCCGCCACCCAGAACATGTCGCGCTTGGGGTTGCGCAGCCGGGAGAAATCCACCGGCACCGGTCTTGCCCAGCCGAACAGCATGGCACTGCCGCCGACCAGCTTGCTGGCGATGAGGATCGCCCCCGGCACCAGAATCGTGCCGACCGGGTCGATGTGCCGCAGCGGGTTCAGGCTGATGCGTCCGGCCAGATAGGCCGTCGGATCGCCGAAGTGCCGGGCGACATAGCCGTGGGCTGCTTCGTGCAGGGTGATGGCGAATAGGACCGGAATGGCGTAAACCGCCAGAGTCTGGATGAGGCTGTCCATGTTTAGCCGGTGATTCTACCAGACCGGCTGTCTTGCCTATTCCAGCCCCAGCGGTTCGAGCGGGCCGCGCCCGGCACGCACCAGCACCGGCACCGGGCCGGTGAGATCGACCACCGTGGTCATCTCCAGCCCGCAAGCGCCGGCCTCGATCACCAGGTCGATGCGCCGCTCCAGCCGGCCGCGGATCTCTTCTGCATCGTTCAAGGGCATCTCGTCACCCGGCAAAACCAGCGTGGAGGTGAGCATCGGTTCGTTCAACTCCCCGAGCAAGGCCAGCGGCACGGGGTGATCGGGCACGCGCAGGCCGATGGTCTTGCGCTTGGGATGCAGGATGCGGCGCGGCAATTCCTTGGTTCCCTCCAGGATGAAGGTATAGCTGCCCGGCGTGACGGCCTTGAGCAGGCGGAACTGCATGTTATCGACACGGGCGTAGGTGGCGATCTCCGACAGGTCGCGGCACATCAGGGTGAAGTGATGCCGCTCGTCTACCTCGCGGATGGCGCGGATGCGCGCCACGGCATCGGCGTCGCCGATCCGGCAGCCGAGCGAATAGGCGGCATCGGTGGGAAAGGCCGCCACGCCCCCGTCGCGAATGATCTCCACGGCCTGGTGGATCAGCCTGGCCTGCGGCTGCGCCGGATGGACTGAAAAGAACTGCGCCATCGCGGCCTGCCTATATGAGATCGCGCCAGACGGGCACGAGGCCTTCAGGCAGCGGCGGGACAACGCCGAGATCCGCGTAGCTCTCGCCCGGCCCGTGGAAATCCGATGCGCTCGACGCCATGAGGCCGAAGTGCCGCGCCAGGCTGGCGAGCTCGTGCACCAGATCCATCGAATGGGCGCCGCAGGCGACTTCCATTGCCTCGCCGCCCCGCTCCTTGAATTCCGCAATGAACCTGCGCAACTCGTCTCGGCTCACACGGTAGCGGGCCGGATGGGCGATGACTGCCACGCCGCCCGAGCCGTGTATCCAGGCGAGCGCCTCTTCCAGCGTAGCCCAATGGTGCGGAACGTAGCCGGGCTTGCCCTTCGCCAGATAGTGATCGAATACGGTTTTCACGTCGGGTGCGATGCCCTGCTCGACCAGGTAGCGGGCAAAGTGCGCTCGCCCGATGATGGTTGATTTCTCTGCGTGGCGGGAAGCGCCGGCGAGCGCTCCCGGAATGCCGGCCTCCCGCAGCGCTTCGGCGATGCGCACGGCGCGCCCGTCGCGCCCGCTGCGGATCGCCGCCAGCCCGTCGACCAGTGCGCGGTGGCGGGGATCAATGCCGAGCCCGACGATGTGAAAGCTGGTGTCCTCGCCCCAGGAAATCGAGATTTCCACGCCGTCGAGAAAGGCAATGCCGCAGTCTTCCGCCGCCGCGCGCGCCTCGGCCAGCCCGGAGACATCGTCGTGATCGGTCAGCGCCAGCAACTCGACGCCGTTGGCTGCGGCACGGCGCACCACCTCGGCGGGCGGAAGCAGCCCGTCCGAAATGTTGGAATGGCAATGGAGGTCGGCTCTCATGCGGCGATGTTACCTCACGCGGCAAGGAAATCCTCGACGATCGCTGCCAGTCTCGCCGGCTGATCGTGGTGCATCATGTGGCCGCAATCTTCCAGCACGACCTCGCGCAGGTCGCGGAAGCAGGCGAGCCGTGCCGCGTAGTCATCCGCATTTGCGCCGCCGGCGCCGTGAAATGCCTTCATGATGTAGGAGTCGCGCGCGCCGACCCAGAGCACCGGCGCGGTAATCGCGCGCCAGCAGGCTTTCGCCTCGTCCAGCCGGTAGAGCACCGGGTTCGCCATCCTGTGACAGGGATCGGCCGCATAGATGATCCGCCCGTCTTCGCGCCGCATGGAAAAGTGTTCGGCGATGAACGCCGCCCGCTCCGCTTTCAGGCGGGGGTTGTCGCGCATCAGGCGCTGGGCGAATTC
>PNJM01000242.1 GCA_013821865.1 Rhodocyclaceae bacterium | reverse complement strand
TGGAAGGCGGAGAAGGCCCAGGTGCAGGGCTCGGCCCACATCAAGGAAGAGATCGACCGCATCCGCGCCGACATCGCCAGGCTGCAGCGGGAAGGCAAGCTCGACAAGGTGGCGGAACTGCAGTACGGCAGGCTGCCGCAGCTGGAGGCCCAGCTCAAGGCCGCGGAAAAGTCCGTCGACGGCCAGGCGAAGACGAAGCTGCTGCGCACCCGGGTCGGCGCCGAGGAGATCGCCGAGGTCGTTTCGCGCGCCACCGGCATCCCCGTCTCGAAGATGATGCAGGGCGAGCGCGACAAGCT
This sequence comes from Rhodocyclaceae bacterium, assembly GCA_013821865.1. Classification (GTDB taxonomy): domain Bacteria; phylum Pseudomonadota; class Gammaproteobacteria; order Burkholderiales; family Rhodocyclaceae; genus Desulfobacillus. The sequence goes on along the minus strand of PNJM01000242.1, from coordinate 3,301 downwards.
GCTGAAGATGGAAGCGCGCCTGCACCAGCGCGTGGTCGGCCAGGACGAGGCGGTGCGCCTGGTGGCCGACGCCATCCGCCGTTCGCGTGCCGGTCTTTCGGACGAGAACCGGCCTTATGGTTCCTTCCTGTTCCTTGGCCCGACCGGCGTGGGCAAGACAGAGCTGTGCAAGGCGCTGGCGGAGTTCATGTTCGATTCGGAGGAGCACCTCATCCGCATCGACATGAGCGAGTTCATGGAGAAGCACTCCGTGGCGCGGCTGATCGGCGCGCCGCCCGGCTACGTCGGCTACGAGGAGGGTGGCTACCTCACCGAGGCCGTGCGCAGGAAGCCCTACAGCGTGATCCTGCTCGACGAGGTGGAGAAGGCGCACCCGGACGTCTTCAACGTGCTGCTGCAGGTGCTCGACGACGGCCGCATGACCGACGGCCAGGGCCGCACGGTGGACTTCAAGAACACCGTGGTGGTGATGACCTCCAACCTCGGCAGCCAGATGATCCAGCAGATGGCCGGCGACGACTATCAGGTGATCAAGCTGGCGGTGATGGCGGAAGTGAAGAATTATTTCCGGCCCGAGTTCATCAACCGCATCGACGAGGTGGTGGTGTTCCACGCCCTCGACGAGAAGCACATCGCCTCCATCGCGAAGATACAGTTGGGCTACCTGGAGAAGCGCCTGGCCAAGCTGGAGATCCGCCTCGACGTGACCGAGGCGGCGCTGGCCGAATTGGCCAAGGCCGGCTTCGACCCGGTGTTCGGCGCGCGGCCGCTCAAGCGCGCCATCCAGCAGCACATCGAAAATCCGCTGGCGAAGCAGATCCTCGAAGGGAGGTTTGCCGCCAAGGACACGATCCGCGTCAGCTGCACGAAGGGGCAGATCGGGTTTGCCAAGGCCTGAGACGGATTTGGATCACGCGAATGAACTCGCGGTGCTGGCCGCACTGCGGGTGGGGAGGGAGTAAGGCCGGATCGGCGACATCGGATTTCACGTGCGGCAAGCCAAGTTCTTCCACCGTGCTATTTTCGGCCGCGTTACGCCAGCCGGGGAGGATCAGAACGGCAGGCGGCGACGGGGAACCGCCGGTTCGGCGGCCGGTTCTTCCTTCCTGCGGGCGGGCACCGGCTTGCGCGGCGCATTCGGGTCCTGATTGGCGAAGATGTACTTGCCGTGCAGCACGCAGCCGCGCATGCCGGGGTCGCACACGGCGCCGCTCACGCGCATGCAGACGCCGTTGTCGTCGTGGGGACAGCTCCAGGAACTCATGAAAGGATCATTCCTGGATCCGGACCGGCCGTGCCGTGGTGACGAAGGATACGGTGCGCGGATTGCGCAGATCGGTGTGAACAGCTTCCACGACGGGCGGGTTGGCGGGGCGCTCGGAGCGCCAGCGGATGAGGAAGCTGGCGCCGGAACCGCCGGAGGCTTCGCTGCGCTCGACGAACAGTTCGAGCGTGCCGAGCGGCGGCACCAGCTGCGGCGAGGCAACATGATTCCGCAGCAGCCTGCCTTTCGTGTCGTGGTAGCGGGCGGAAAGCACCCGGATCGGCTGGGCCGGATCGGTGTTGCGGATGCTGACGAGCGCCGACAGCGGCGCCTTGCTCGGCAGCCCCTTGTTGTCCAGGTCGCCGTGCCAGATGTCGGAATAGACCGGCAGGTAGAGCGTCTGCCCGCGCGAGAGGGATGGCGCCTCCTGGGCGTATGCGGCTGTTGCGGCCCAGCAGCAGGCGAGGAGCGCGGCGAGCGTGCGACGGAGCGGATTCATCGGTTCGTGCGAAGGGGAATGCCGCCATTCTCGCGCCATCCCCCGGTTGCCGCAAGCCGGCGCGCGCAGCCCTGCCAGGCGGAGGGTTGCCATCTCAGCCGGCCTTCGCCAGGCGGCGCACTTCCTTGTGGCGGAAGCACTCGGTGGTGTGGTCGTTCACCATGCCGGTGGCCTGCATGTGGGCGTAGCAGATGGTGGAGCCGGCGAACTTGAAGCCGCGCGCCTTGAGGTCCTTGCTGAGGGCGTCGGACTCCGGTGTGCTGGCGGGAATGTCCTTAAGCGATTTCCGGCGGTTCTGGATCGGCCGGCCGTCGACGAAGCGCCAGATATAGTCGTCGAAGCTGCCGAACGCCTCCTGCACTTGCAGGAATGCCCTGGCGTTCGTGATGGCGGCGGCGATCTTCAGCCGGTTGCGCACGATGCCGGCATCGGCCAGCAGCCGCGCCACCTGGCGCTCGCCATAGCGGGCGACCTTCTTCGGGTCGAAGCCGTCGAAGGCGCGGCGGTAGTTCTCGCGCTTCCTGAGAATGGTGATCCACGACAAGCCGGCCTGGGCGCCTTCGAGGATGAGGAATTCGAAGAGCAGCCGGTCGTCGTGCGCCGGCACGCCCCATTCGATGTCGTGATAGGCGACGTAGAGCGGATCGTCGCCGCACCAGGCGCAGCGTGTTCTCATGTTCCTCCGCAGGGCCGCCCCAAGGAGGGGCAGCCAGAAAGCCGTGAGCGCAGCGAACCGAAGTCATCCCCTTCCGGGGGAAGGGGGGCGGGGGGAAGGTTCACGTTGCCCCCTGCAGGTTCAGCACGGCGCGCTTCACGCCCGGGTCGTCGGCGCTGGGGCTGACGACGAAGCCGAGGCTGGTGACGAAGCCGAGCATGCGCTCGTTGCTGGCGAGGACGTGGCCGACCATGTACTTGAGCCCCTTGGCGCGCGCCGCGTCGATCAGCGTGTTCATGAGGCGGCGCGCGATGCCGCGGTGCTGCCAGGCATCGGCGACGACCAGGGCGAATTCGCACGACTCGGCGTCCGGATTGGTGGCGTAGCGGCATACGCCCAGTTCGGTTTCCTGTCCATCCTGCCCGGTCACGGCGATGAAGGCCATTTCGCGGTCGTAGTCGATCTGCGTGAAGCGCGCCAGCGCGGATTGCGTCAGTTCGCGGAGGGTGTTCATGAAGCGGAAGTATTTGCTCTCGGCCGAAAGATCCTTGACGAATTCCTGCTCCATCTCCGCGTCCTCGGGGCGTATCGGCCGGATGGTGACGCCGGTGCCGTCGGGAAGCACGTATTCGCTGACCAGGTGCGTCGGATAAGGGTGGATCGCCATGTGGCCGTAGCGCTCCAGCGTCGGCGGCAGGTTTTCCACCACGATGCGGGCATCCACCGCCACCGCGCCGTGCTCGTCGGCGATGAGCGGATTGATGTCCATCTCGCGGATCCACGGCAGTTCGCACACCATTTCCGAGACGCGCAGCAACACCGCTTCCAGCGCTTCCACGTTGACCGGGGGCATGCCGCGAAACTCGCCGAGCAGCCTGAACAC
>PNJM01000241.1 GCA_013821865.1 Rhodocyclaceae bacterium | reverse complement strand
GGTGCCCCACCCGGACAAGGCCGCCTATATTGCCGCGACCCGCCGCGACCGCAGCCTCGACCCGCTCGGCTATCCGGATTTCGCCATCCTTCCTCCGGGCGAGCGTGCGGAATACCTCGTGATCGACTATATCGAACCCATGGAAGGCAACAGGCCGGCCCTGGGCGTCGACGCCGCCGCCCAGCCGGCCAATCAGGGCGCGATCGCCTTGGCGCGGGATACCGGCCACATCGCCATCAGCCCGCCTTTCCAGCTCGCGCAAACGCCTCCCGGCACCTACCACGTGGTCATGCGCGCTCCGGTCTACCGCAACGGTTTGCCCGCGAAAACCCTCGAACAGCGCCGTGCCGCCCTCACCGGCTTCGCGGCTCTTTCCCTCAATATGAACGATTCATTTCGCGAGTTCTTCCGCGAAACCGAACTGAAAGGCGAAAAGATAACCATCCGGGACATCGGACGCGCCGATGGCCGAAGCGATGCCATCGGCATCGACAGGGACAAGGCGCTCACCGTATTCGACAGCCGGACCGACCCCTTCAAGCCGATTCTCGAACGATCGGGCACCCTGGAGTTCGGCGGCCGCAAATGGCAGATAATTTTCGGCGTCAACGAAGACTGGGCACAGGCGGGCGACGGCCCTGACCATGCCTGGCTGATCCTGGCCAGCGGATTCACCATCAGCCTGCTGCTGGCCGCCCTGGTCTTTTCGCTCGGCCGATCGAAGGCGCGGGCCATGCTTCTCGCCGACCGGATGACGCGCGAGCTGCGCAAGCGCGAACAACGCCTTAGCGCCCTGGCCGATCTGGCCAGCGACTGGTACTGGGAACAGGATGCGCAATACCGCTTCACCGATATCGTCGGCAAGGCGCATGAACAGGCCCGGCTGGGTCCGGAACTGATCAAGGGCAAGACACGATGGGAAGCATCGCCGGACGCATTGACGCCCGAGCAGTGGGATGCTCACCGCAAGCTCCTGGAGGCGCGCCTGCCGTTCGGGATCGAATACCGGTTCCGCACGAGCGACGGCCTGCTGCGCTGGATCCGCATCAAGGGCGCGCCGCGATTCGCCGACGACGGCGCCTTCATCGGCTACCACGGCACCGGCCAGGACGTTACCGTTTGGCACGAGGCCGCCGAGAAACTGGAGCACCGGACGGCCGTCCTCCAGGCAACGCTGGAAAACATGGCGCAAGGCATCAGCGTGATAGACCGCGACCTGCGCCTCATCGGCTACAACCGGCGCTTCCTCGAGCTGCTCGGATTTCCGGAGCCTCTCATTCACGAGGGCACGGCTTTCGAGGATTTCATACGCCACAACGCCGAGCGCGGCGAATACGGGCCGGGAAACGTCGAGGATCACGTCCGCTCGCGCGTCGCGCTCGCCCGGCAATTCGCGCCGCACAAGATCAAGCGCGTTCGCCCCGACGGCACCGTCCTCGACATTCTCGGCATCCCTCTTCCCGGCGGCGGCATGGTGACGACCTACACCGACATTACCGAGCAGGAACGCGCCGCTGCCGCGCTGCGGCTGTCGGAACAGCGCTACCGGACGCTGGTCGAGATGTCGCCCGACGCGGTATATGCTCACCGCGACCGGCGCATCCTGCTGGCCAACGAGGCTGCGCTGAAGCTCTGGGGCGTGACCTCGCCCGACCAGGCCCTTGGTCATGACCTGCTCGAATTCATCCACCCGGAATCCCACCAACTCGTCATCCTGCGCATCAAGGCGCTCGAATCGGCGACCTATCCCGTAATGCGAGTGCCCATGGTCGAGCAGCGCTATCGCCGCGCCGACGGTACCGCTGTGCCGGTGGAAGCCTCGGCGACGCGCATCGAACTGGAGGACGGCCCCGCCGTGCTTTCGGTCATCCGCGACATCACCGACCGCAAGCGGGTGGAAGAAGCCTTCCGCCGCGAACGCGACTTCACCCAGAAGGTGATCGACTCCATGCCGGGCGTGTTCTATCTTCTGGATGCGTCGGGCCGCTTCCTCATGTGGAACAGGAATTTCGAAGTCGTGGCCGGCTATAGCGCCGAGGAAATGACCAAGGCCAATGCCCTGGATTTCTTTGAAGGAAACGACAAGCAACTCATCCATGACAAAATGCGGCAGGTTTTCGAGACGGGACAGGCAACTGCCGAGGCCACATTCGTGGCCAGGAACGGAACCAGGACGCCCTACTATTTCAACGGGCTGCGCATTGCGATAGACGACCGGCCTGCCTTGGTCGGCATCGGCATCGACATCACCGTGCGCAAGCAGGCCGAGGAGATGGTGCGCAGGATCAACGAGATTCTCGAGCAGCGCGTGCGCATGCGCACCGCCGAACTCGAAGCATCGAACCAGGAGCTGGAATCGTTCAGCTATTCCGTCTCGCACGATCTGCGCACGCCGCTGCGCGCGCTGGACGGCTTCAGCCACATCATCGAGGAGGACTACGGCGACCGCCTGGACGAGGAAGGGCGCTCCTACCTCAGGCGCATCCGCACGGCCAGCCGGCGCATGGGCAACCTGATCGACGACCTGCTCGACCTGGCGCGCATCGGACGGCAGGAATTGAACCCGGAAGAGGTGAGCCTGGGCAAGCTTGCGGAAGAGGTGCGGGAGGCGCTGCTGGAGCACTCATCCGGGCGCAGGGTGACGTGGGACATCGCGCCCGGACTGACCGCGCGCGCCGATCCGGTGCTGCTGAAGGTGGTGCTCGACAACCTGTTGCGCAACGCCTGGAAGTTCACCGCCGAGCAGGCCGACGCGCGCATCGAGTTCGGACGCTGCCGCACCGAGATCGGGGAGGCTTTCTTCGTGCGGGACAACGGTGTCGGCTTCGAGATGGCCTACATCGACAAGCTGTTCAAGCCCTTTCAGCGCCTGCATGACATCAAGCGCTTCGAGGGCACGGGCATCGGACTGGCCATCGTGCAGCGCATCGTGCGCCGCCACCACGGCCGCGTCTGGGCCGAGAGCAGGCCGAACGAGGGCGCGACCTTCTATTTCACCCTGCCGTAGCGCGCTTGCCCTCACGATACGCTCTGGCCAACGCACTTCATGCGGCTGGCTTAGAATGGCACCACCGAATTCGACACGGAGCTCCGATGGCAACCCGCAAGCCGCGTCACCCCGCGCCCCCTCCGCCCGCACCGCCGAAGGATCAGCACTACCTGATGCCGCTGTTCGAGCCGCGTTCGGTGGCGATCATCGGCGCCTCGGAGCGCGCCGGATCGGTCGGCGCCGTGCTGGTGCGCAACATGCTGGACGCCGGCTACCAGGGGCGCCTGTTCGCAGTCAACCCGGGGCACGACAGCATCTTCGACCTGCCCTCCTTCGCTTCCATCGAAGACATTCCGCAGCGCCTCGACCTGGCGGTGATCGCCACCCGGGCCGAGACCGTGCCCGGCATCATGGATGCCTGCGGTCGCGCCGGCGTCAAGGCAGCCGTGGTCATATCAGCCTGGTTTTCCGAGACCGGGCCGCAAGGCGCCGCCCTCGAGCGCGCCGTCCGGGAGACGGCGCGGCGCCACAGCATCCGGCTGATCGGCCCGAACTGCCTCGGCATCATGCGGCCCGGCCTGGGCCTCAACGCCACTTTCGCCCGGGGCAAC
>PNJM01000240.1 GCA_013821865.1 Rhodocyclaceae bacterium | reverse complement strand
GCCAGTTGCGCATGCGCTGGAACAGTTCGTCATCCGTCGCCTGCGGCGCGGGAGCAGCGGCTGCAGCAACCGTCTTCAAGCGGCGGCCGATGCCCGCGGCGCGTGCATGTTCATCGATCCTGTCCGCCAGTTCGGCGACGCCCTCGCCGCTCGTCGCCACGGTGCGCAGTACCTTCACGTCCCATCCCGCCCGATGGCGCAGGCCTCGCGCCGTTTCCATGTCGAGGATGGTGCGCCCGGCCAGCGGCAGGTCGCCCTTGTTTACCACCAGGATGTCGGCGATCTCCAGGATGCCCGCCTTGATGGCCTGCACTTCGTCGCCCAATCCCGGCGGGCACACCACGATGTTCGTGTCGGCGAAGCGGCTGATCTCCACCTCCGACTGCCCCGTGCCGACCGTCTCGACGATGACGGCGTCGAAGCCGGCGGCATCGAAGACATCGATGACCCGCCCGGCCGTGCGCGACAGCCCGCCGAGGTGGCCGCGCGAGGAGACGGAGCGGATGAAAACTTCGTCGTTCGAGCCATGCTCGCCCATGCGCACGCGGTCGCCGAGGATGGCGCCGCCGGTGATGGGGCTGGAGGGGTCGACGGCCACCACGGCGACACGCCTGCCCCGCCGCGTCAGTTCGCCTAGCAGCGCGTTGATGAGCGTCGATTTGCCGGCGCCCGGCGCCCCGGTGATGCCGACCACGTGAGCCCGCCCGCAATGCGGTGCGAGGCTGGCATGGAGCGCGTCGGCGCCCGGCCTGTCGTTCTCGATGAGGGTGACGGCCCGCGCCAGCGCCGTGCGCGAGCGGTCGAGAATGGCCTGGAGATCGACTCTGTCAGGCAGTTTCATGGCTTGGATCACCGACCGCACAATGATGCATTATATTGCTTACAAATATTTGTTGATGCAGTACGTTGCACTTTTCGATCATATCATGCTATATATCGAACGGGTTCCCGTGACGGCAACAGGGGCATACGATGGACGACAGTTTTCTCGACTGTACACGCTGGCAGGCCATGCTCGACCGGGAAGGCATCCCGGCTGCGGACGCCTATATCGGCGTGCTGGGAAAAGACGATTTCGCCTCGCGCCAGGGCAAACTGCTCGTCTGGCGCGGCACTAAGCAAGCCGTGCTCGTATCATTGCTCGAGTATAACGGAGAGCAGGATGCCGACGTGGCGATGCTGCTGGTGGCTGACGACGACGCCCTGCAGTCGCTACTTGCAGAGGGGCTGGCCATGATTCCGCTGCTGGTGCGCCGCGGCAAGCTGCAGCCGTACATGCTGAAGACGATGAATGAACTGGAAGTGGCCGGATTGGCCGATTTCGTCGAGGACCTTGGACTGATATTCCCGAAACACTGATGCAAACCGCAACGCTAAGCGCTTTCGGCGAACTGACGGACTGGCAGTCCATGCTGGACCGCCATGCCGAGCTGTTTACCGAAATGCTGCCCGGTTCGGCCGTCGGCTTCGTGCCGCGCGCCGGCTCGGGCATCCAGCCCGGCAAGCATGTGGCCGGGCTGATGAACGCCGGCGGCGAAGGCGAGATGCTCGCCTGGGAAGTCGGCGACGGCATGCGCGCCAGCCTGCGCCGCTACTCGGGCTTCCAGGATGCGAAGGTGGACCTGCTCTTCGTCGCCGAAGACGGCGCGATCGAAGCGATGCGGAATGCGCTGCAGGGCGACACCCTGTCGATCATCAAGCGGCAGATCCGCCAGGGCGGCATCATGTTCTACGTCATGCGCACGAAATACGAATTGCAGGACGCGGGCTACGAGGACTTCCTCGACAACCTCGGCCTGGCTTTCCTGGGAGCCTGCCGGTGATTTTCCAGAACCCCGCCGGCGCGCCCGAGCTGGCCTGCGACCAGTGCGGCTGCCGCTGGTTCGACCGCATGACGAACACCTGCTACGAATGCGGCGCACCGGTCACCGACGACAACCTGGCGGAAATCTGCAAGGCGCTCGACGAGTTCGAGACACGGCGCAAACAGAACACAACAGGAGAACAGCGATGAGCGACGAAGCACGCATCGCGGAACTGGAGAAGCAGATGGCGCGCAAGACGCGCGACTGGGAATCCATGATCCGCATCACGCACGATTTCTTCCATGGATGGCGCAAATCCGTCGGCGACCGGCACGGCGAGCAGGCGGCGCAGGAGATGGAACTCGCCTTCTGGGAACGCATCGGCGTCGGCACCGGCGAAATGTACCTCGCGCGCGGCGGCAAGCCGGAGGACCACGAGCAGATCGCCTTCACCATGCTGCGCGCCAGCGAAGTGATGGGCGAGACCGCGCAGATGAAGAAGGACGGCAGCGCCACGCTGCTGGTGCATACCGCCTGTCCGTGGATGGATTCCTACCGCGCCAACGGCATCGCCAACCAGTGCGGCGCCGGCTGCGACCACTGGTTCCAGACCACGGTCAAAACCATTTCCCCCAAACTCAAGGTCGTGACCGAAAGCCAGTTGCCGAAAGGCGACGCGAGCTGCACGCGACGTTTCACGTTCGAGGCCGCATAAATGCTTCTGAAAGACAAAGTCGCCATCGTCACCGGCGCAGGACAAGGCATCGGCGCCGCGATCTCCCACGCCTACGCCCGCGCAGGCGCCAAGGTCGCGGTGATCGACATGAACGCCGAAACCGCCGATAAGGTCGCCGGCGAGATCAAGGCCGCCGGCGGCACGGCGCAGGGCTTCGCCTGCAATGTCGCCGACCGCACGCAGGTGCATGGCATGGTGGCCAAGGTCGAGGCCCGCTTCGGCGGCGTCGACATCCTGGTGAACAACGCCGGCATCACCCGCCCCGCCATGCTGCACAAGATGACGCCGGAGCAATGGCAGGCCGTGCTCGACGTACACATGAACGGCAGCTTCCACTGCCTGCAGGCGGTGGTGAACGGCATGATCGAGCGCAAGTTCGGCCGCATCATCAACGTCACCTCCACCGCCGGCCTGCTCGGCACCATCGGCCAGATCAATTACAGCGCCGCCAAGGCCGCCATCGCCGGCATGACCAAGTCCGCCGCGAAGGAGCTGGGCAAGTACGGCATCACGGTGAACGCCATCGCGCCGGGCGCGGCCACGCCGATGACCGAGGTGATCCGCACTGACGAGCGCTTCAAGGACAAGTACCTCGAGCGCATTCCCCTGGGACGCTGGGCTGAGCCGGACGAGGTGGCGCCCGCCTTCGTCTTCCTCGCCTCGCCCTGGGCGAGTTACATTACCGGTCAGATCCTCGCCGTCGACGGCGGCCTGACGATCCGCTGAACCCGATTTCGCAACCTACACTGGAACGAACATGAACAAACCGACCGACAAGCTGGCCGCCTCCTTTAAATGGGACGACCCCCTGCTCCTCGACCACCAGTTGAGCGAGGACGAGCGCATGGTGCGCGATGCCGCCCGGCAGTACTGCCAGGGCAGGCTCGCCCCGCGCATCCTGGAGGCCTTCCGCAACGAGAAGACCGACCCGGCCATCTTCCGCGAGATGGGCGAACTGGGCCTGCTCGGCCCCACCATCCCGCCCGAGTACGGCGGCGCCGGCCTCAACTACGTCTGCTACGGGCTCATCGCCCGCGAGGTCGAGCGGGTCGATTCCGGCTACCGCTCCATGATGAGCGTGCAAAGCTCGCTGGTCATGGTGCCCATCCACGAATTCGG
>PNJM01000239.1 GCA_013821865.1 Rhodocyclaceae bacterium | reverse complement strand
GCCCGAACCGTCCAGCAGATAGCCGAAGGCCTCGCAGTTGGGCCGGATGCCGGCGCCGATCGCCGGGCTGTTCTTCAGCATGCGCATCGGGTAGCCGGTCGGCGAGATGGTGTTCACCTCGATGTCCTGCTCGCTCGCCTTGAAGTACTCCTGCATTACTTTTTCCGGCAGGCCGCACTCGCGCGCTACGGTAAAGCGCGTTGCCACTTGCACCGCCGCGGCGCCGTTCTCGAGGAAGGACACGGCGTCGCTGCCGGTGAAAATGCCGCCTGCCGGAATGAGCGGGATATCGAGCTGCTCCGCCTGCAGGTACTGCCGGATCTCGGCCACGATCGTGCGGAGATCATATTTCTGCCAGTCATCGACGCCGAAGCCGAGGTGGCCGCCGGCCAGCGGCCCTTCCACCACGACGTAATCCGGCAGGCGGCTGAGACGGGCGGTCTTGCGCAGGAAAAGCTGCAGCGCGCGCAGTGACGAGACGATGATGCCGAGCTTGGCGTCGCGAAAGCGCGGATGGTCCTCGATCAGCGCGAACGAGCCGAGATGCAGGCCGGCGGAGAGCGTGATGCCGTCGATGCCGGCATCCAGCGCCGCGGACAGGCGCACGCGCAGCGTTTCGCGCGGCGCGTTCATCGTCAGCTTTTCCATACAGTTGACGAAGATCAGGCCGGGGCCGCGCTTGGCTTCCATGGTCCGGCCGACGTGGTTGTGCGTCGCCTCCGCCAGCCGTCCGAGGTCGAACAGCACGCTGGATTTGTCGGTGTTGGCGACGTTGGCCTTGTACAGCTTGAGTTTTTCCTTGACGAAGTGCGTCTTGAAGCGCCGGTCGGAGACTGTATTAACCATGGCGTCGGATATATGACCGATGCCGCCCAGGCGCGCAGCCTCGAGCGCAAGCTCGGCCGTCGAGATATCCACGCCCATCCCGCCGATAATGATCGGCACCAGTTCCTGCTTGCCGAGCCGCAAGCGGAAGTCATCTACGCACTTCATTACTTTCCTTTTATTGCCGTCGGCAGTATAACTTGGAGAGCCAGGCAAACGGCGGCCTGCGGCTGTCAGAGATTGCAGAAGGTCATTTCAAACACCAGGTCGGTTTCGGCCTGCTTCGGGCGTGCGCCGCTGCCGGGAGTCGTGAAGCGGATGTTGAGGGCGTACTTGTTGGCACTGATCTCGGGCACGTAAGGCTCGCCGCGCTTGACGCGCAGGCGCACCATCTGCGCCGTCCTGCCGCCCAGCATGAGCTGGAAGGCGCCACCCTGGGCGACGTAGCCCTCCTGACGGCCGGAGGCGCGCAGCAGGCGCAGGACGATGGCAAGGCCGTCGCGGATCGGCAGCATCGGGTTGAGCCAGCCGGAAAGATCGCGCTGCCTGCCGGCAGGCTCGCGATGCAGCCAGAAATGGTAGGAAGGCAGGTCGAACTCGCACACGCCGCCGGGAATGGAAGCGCGGCTCTTGATGCCCATCAGCCACTCGTTTTCGCGCAGGTAGTGGCCGATCCTGCCCTGCATGTTGAGCAGTGCCGCACTGGCCTGCTCGATTTCGTAGAGCGCGCCGGAGAGCGCCTCTTCGGAGATGTCTGGATTGTTGCGGAAGGAAAGCAGGATCTGGCGCTGCCGCTCAAGCTCCTGCACGAGGTCGAACTTGAGGTCGGCGCGGCTCGCCACATCGAGGATCTCGAACAGCGTGACCAGCGCCACGTGATGCTCCTGCGCGCCGTCGGCGCCGATGAAGTGCGCCGCCTTGTCGAAGAGATCCTCGAGACGAAGCAGGGTACGGATACGCTCGTTCAGAGGATATTCGTAGGTGATCACCGCACACCGCGCCCGTAGAGTAAATTCGGGCAATTCTGACCTAATTGGCCGGAAATAACAATAATAACCGCAGAGAACTCTATGAAATGACGGATAATTTTAGATATATCCGGTGCAGGCGCCCGATTTGGGCGCGCAGTTCGGACAAATCGCCGCTGTTGTCTATCACGTCATCGGCTGCCGCGAGGCGGTCCTGGCGCGACACCTGCGCGGCCATGATGGCGCGCGCTTCCCCGGCTTCGATGCCGCTGCGCGCCATGACGCGGGCCACCTGTGTTTCTTCCGGGCAGTCGACCACGGCCACGCGACGAACACGCCGGCGATAGCTGCCGGACTCGATCAGCAGCGGCACCACCAGCACGACATAGGGCGCACGCGCCTCGGCACAACGGCGATCCGATTCGTCGCGGATCATGGGATGGAGAATCGCTTCCAGGCGCGCCTTCGCCTCGGCATCGGCGAACACCCGCTTGCGCATCACAGCACGGTCGAGCGCGCCATCCGGTGCGATCACCGCGTCGCCGAAGGCTGCGCGGATGCGGGGAATGGCGGCACCGCCGGGCGCGGTAAGCTCGTGCGCGATGGCGTCGGCATCCACCACCGCGGCGCCCAGTTCGGCGAAGAGATCGGCCGCTGCGCTCTTGCCGCTGCCGATGCCGCCGGTGAGGCCGATGATGAAGGTCATTTCGCCGGCGCACATTCCGCCGCGGCGGCGGAAGCGGAAGCGAAGTCGGCGGGAAGATCGGCCAATGCCTTCGACAGCTTGTCAGGCGCTCCGCGCGCCTCGACCACCGCCTTGTCGGTGACGGATTCGCGCACCTGGATGCGGGCCGAACGCACCCCCTTCCTGCCCAGGACGTCCAGATATTCCCTGGCGCCCTGCTCGGTCTTGAACAAGCCGAGCGAAATGGCGAACTGGCTTGGTCCGCTCTCCTGCACGACGTAAAAATCCGCGATGCTGATTTTTTTCAGCTCGTCGGCTTTTTTCTCGGCCTGCCGTTTGCTTTGCTGCGGCGGGATGAACACCCACCACGAGGTCGGCTCTTCGAGCGCACGCTGGTTCACCCTGAGTTGCGCATCGCGGCCGCGCAGCCATTCGACCAGGCGCTGCGCCTGCCCGGGCGGCAAGCCGGTCAGCGCTCGGCACTCCTCGGGCGGCGGCTCCGCCGGCTTGGGCGGCGCGTCCCTGGAGACAGTGCGGATTTTCTCCGGCTCGATCTGATTTTTCAGCCGTTCGGCCTCGCCGCTGCCGCCCGCCTGGCCGAAATAGCCCTGGCCGAAAGCGAACAGCAGCAGGTTGCCGAAAACCAGCAGGAAAAAAGCAGCGCGCAGAGCCTGCATGCGGTTCGCGTAGCCTGTTGTCAGGCGACCTTGGGCAGGCGCTTGAGGGCTTCCTGCACCGCTTCTGCCGGATAGTCGTAGTCCTCGAGTTCGCCGGCGAAGTACTTGTCGTAGGACGCCATGTCGAAATGGCCGTGGCCGGACAGGTTGAAGAACAACGTCTTCTTCTCGCCGCTCTGCTTGCAGCGCAATGCCTCATCGATGCAGGCACGAATGGCATGGTTCGATTCGGGCGCCGGAATGATGCCCTCGGCGCGCGCGAACTGCACGCCGGCCTCGAAGGTGGCGACCTGCGGCACCGCCACTGCCTCGATCAGTCCCTCATTGTAGAGTTGGCAAACCAGCGGCGAGTCGCCGTGATAGCGCAGGCCGCCGGCATGAATCGAAGGCGGCATGAAGTCGTGCCCGAGGGTGTACATCTTCATCATGGGCGTGTAGCCCGACACGTCGCCGAAGTCGTAGGCATAGACCCCCTTGGTCAGGCTCGGGCAGGAACTCGGCTCGG
>PNJM01000238.1 GCA_013821865.1 Rhodocyclaceae bacterium | reverse complement strand
TGCGCTCGACCTACGTGCAAGGCGGCGGCGTGCCCTCGCTCATCGCAGTGCATCAGGACGTTTCCAAGAAGGCGCGCGACATCGCACTGTCCTACGCGGCGGCCAACGGCGGCACGCGAGGCGGCGTCATCGAAACCTCCTTCCGCGAGGAAACCGAGACCGACCTCTTCGGCGAGCAGGTCGTGCTGTGCGGCGGCACCGTCGAGCTGATCAAGGCCGGCTACGAAACGCTGGTCGAGGCCGGCTATGCGCCCGAGATGGCCTACTTCGAGTGCCTGCATGAACTGAAGCTGATCGTGGACCTGATCTACGAGGGCGGCCTGGCCAACATGCACTACTCGATCTCCAACAACGCCGAGTACGGCGACATCACGCGCGGGCCGCGCATCATCACCGACGAGACCCGGGTGGAGATGAAGAAAATCCTCAAGGAGATCCAGACCGGCCAGTACGCCAAGGAATTCATCCTGGAGAACCGCGCCGGCGCGCCGACGCTGCTGGCACAGCGCCGCAACCTTGCCGCCCACCAGATCGAACAGGTGGGCGGCAAACTGCGCGACATGATGCCCTGGATCAAGAAGAACAAGCTGGTCGACCAATCGAAGAACTGAACTGCGTGAGGTGTGAGGGGGCAAGGAGTGAGAGAGTGAAGCGCGCCTTTCGACTCCTCACTCCTCACTCCTCACTCCTCACTCCTCACTCAATGAACTATCCCCATCCGATCATCGCCAAGGAAGGCTGGCCCTTCCTCGGTCTTTCGCTTGTTGCCAGCCTGATCGTTACCGTCGCCGCCGGCTGGCTGTGGAGCGCGCCTTTCTGGCTTGTCACGCTGTTCATCGTCCAGTTCTTCCGCGATCCGGCGCGCCCGGTGCCGGGGACGAGCAAGAGCGTGCTCGCGCCCGCCGACGGCCGCATCGTCGTGGTGGAAAAGGTGCGCGATCCCTACCTCGATCGCGAGGCGCTGAAGGTCAGCGTGTTCATGAACGTCTTCAACGTGCACTCCAACCGCAGCCCGGTCGACGGCCAGGTGAAGGCACGCTGGTACAACGCCGGCAGTTTCCTCAACGCCGCCCTGGACAAGGCGTCGACGGAGAACGAGCGCAATGCCCTGTGGCTGAAGACGATGGGTGGTCATGACGTCACCTGCGTCCAGGTGGCCGGACTGATCGCCCGGCGCATTCTCTGCTACGTGAAGGAGGGAGATGTGCTCGTGCGCGGCCAGCGCTACGGCTTCATCCGCTTCGGCTCGCGCGTTGATGTCTATCTGCCACCTGAGTCCCGCATCAAGGTGGCGATCGGGGAGAAAGTGCGCGCCTCGGCTACCGTGCTGGCCGAACTGCCATAATCGTGTTCGGCTAGAATAGGCCGATTGCCGACAGACCGGACCATGCACGAAATGCGACCCCGAAAAGCCCTGGTCAATCCCGAACTGCGGCGGCGCGGCATCTACATCCTGCCCAACCTGTTCACCACCGCCGCGCTGTTCGCCGGCTTCTACGCCATCGTCCAGGCCATGAACGGACGCTTCGAGCATGCGGCCGTGGCCATCTTCATCGCCATGGTGCTCGATGGTCTCGACGGCCGCGTGGCCCGGCTCACGCGCACGCAGAGCGCCTTCGGCGCCGAATACGACTCCCTCTCTGACATGGTCTCCTTCGGCGCTGCGCCCGCCTTGGTGATCTACGAGTGGGCGCTGAAAGGCATGGGCAGGCTGGGCTGGATCGCCGCCTTCATCTATTGCGCCGGTGCGGCGCTGCGCCTGGCGCGCTTCAATACCATGCTCGAGGTGCAGGACAAGCGTTACTTCCAGGGGCTGCCCAGCCCGGCCGCGGCGGCCCTGGTGGCCGGCCTCGTGTGGGTGATGATCGACAACAACTACACGGGGGAGGAGGCGCGCTGGTACGCCTGTGTGCTGACCATCTTCGCCGGCGTGACCATGGTCAGCAATATCCGCTACTACAGCTTCAAGGACATCAACCTCCGTCGCAGCGTGCCGTTCATCGCCGTCTTCGCGATCGTCCTCTTCTACCTGCTGGTATCCAGCTATCCGCAGGGCGTCCTGTTTGCGCTTTTCCTTTGCTATGCCGTTTCCGGCTACGCCATGGCGGCCTGGCAATGGATCAACAAACGCCGGCAGGGGAGATGACGGGGCCCTTGCGCGAGTTGGGGAAACTGGCTATATTCGAACGCATGGCATCCAAGATACGCTTCTGCCCGCTGTCCCTTCGCCTCTCCGGCCTGCTCCTGGCGCGGCCGCTGCTGCGCTTCGTGCGCTAAATTCCAAACCCACAATTTGTGTTGCATCGAGCCGGCCGGCGGCAAGACCGCCCGCCGCAGAAGAACCGTTTTAGCGAAGCCTACGGCTTTCGATCGGAGACGATGATGAAAGACCACTTGGTGATTTTCGATACGACCTTGCGCGACGGCGAGCAGAGCCCGGGCGCTTCCATGACGCGCGAGGAGAAATTGCGCATCGCCCGCCAGCTCGAGCGCATGCGCGTGGATGTGATCGAGGCCGGCTTCCCGGCCGCGTCCAAAGGCGATTTCGAGGCGGTGAAAGCCGTGGCTGAAGCCATCAAGGACAGCACGGTGGCCGGCCTCTGCCGCGCCTTCGACAAGGACATCGCCCGCGCCCTGGAGGCGATCAGGCCGGCGAAATCCGGCCGCATCCACACCTTCATCGCCACCAGCCCGATCCACATGGAGAAGAAGCTGCGCATGGCGCCGGAGGACGTCATCGTCGCCGCCACCAACGCCGTGCGCTTCGCCCGCAACGGCATCGACGACGTCGAGTTCTCCTGCGAGGATGCCGGCCGCTCCGAGCTGGATTTCCTCTGCCGCATCATCGAGGCGGTGATCAAGGAGGGCGCGAAGGTCATCAACATTCCCGACACGGTCGGTTACAACGTGCCCGAGCAGTTTGCCGAGCGGATCCGCCTTTTGCGCGAGAGAATCCCGAACTCGGACAAGGTGACATGGTCGGTGCATTGCCACAACGACCTCGGCCTGGCCGTGGCCAACTCGCTGGCTGCGGTGATCGCCGGTGCGCGCCAGGTGGAGTGCACCATCAACGGTCTCGGCGAGCGCGCCGGCAACGCCGCCCTGGAGGAGATCGCCATGGCGGTTCGCACGCGACAGGATGTCTTTCCCTGCGACACGCGCATCGACACCACGCAGATCGTCGCTGCCTCGAAGATGGTCTCCGGCATCACCGGCTTCCCGGTGCAGCCGAACAAGGCCATCGTCGGCGCCAATGCCTTCGCCCATGAGTCCGGCATCCACCAGGATGGCGTGCTCAAGCACCGCGAGACCTACGAGATCATGCGCGCCGAGGATGTGGGCTGGAACGCCAACAAACTGGTGCTGGGCAAGCATTCCGGCCGCACCGCCCTCAAGGCGCGCCTGAAGGAACTCGGCATCGAGGTCGAATCCGAGCAGGTGCTCAATGCCGCCTTTGCCCGCTTCAAGGAACTGGCCGACAAGAAGCACGAGATCTTCGACGAAGATCTGCATGCCTTGATGAGCGAGGAGGTTGTCACGCCCGAGCAGGAGCACTTCAAGCTGGTTTCCCTGCGTGTTTGCTCGGAAACGGGAGAGACGCCGCATGCGCGCCTCACCCTGTCAGTCGGGGGCACGGAGCGGTCGGCGGAAGCGGATGGCAGCGGTCCGGTCGATGCTTCGTTCTGCGCC
>PNJM01000237.1 GCA_013821865.1 Rhodocyclaceae bacterium | reverse complement strand
GATGCTGCGTTCGAGTAGCGATCGATTGTTCATTACGGCTTTATTGTACGGGAGATGCTTCGAATCGACGGTCGGCGCGACGACAAACGGGCATCGCGTGGTGGCGAAGAAGACCAACATCCAGTAAATTGTCGGCCGGCCAGCGGCGGGAGAGGCCGTCCGGCACAACGAACTTGCAAGAAGGAAAGGTGAAACATGGAATTCAGGAAAATCGGCGTCGTCGGCGCCGGCACCATGGGCAACGGCATCGCGCAGGCTTTCGCCGTCGCGGGCATCGACGTGGCCGTGACGGACGTGGCCGAGGCGGCGCTCCAGCGCGCCACCGCCACCATCTCGGGCAGCTTCGACCGCCTTATCAAGAAGGAGAAGATGACAGCCGAGCAGAAGGCGGCGGCGCTGGGCCGCATCCGCACGTTCACGGACATGGCCGCGCTCAAGGACTGCGACCTCATCGTCGAGGCCGCCACCGAGAACCTCGACCTCAAGCTGAAGATCTTCAGGCAGCTCGACGAGATTGCGCCGGCCCAGGCCGTCATCGCCAGCAACACCTCGTCGATCTCCATCACCCGGCTCGCCGCCTCGACCAAGCGGCCCGGCAAGGTGATCGGCATGCACTTCTTCAACCCAGTGCCGGTGATGGCGCTGGTCGAGCTGATCCGCGGCCTGCAGACTTCCGACGAGACCTGCGCCGCCGTCGAGGCCGTCTCGAAGAAGGTGGGCAAGACGCCGGTGCAGGTGCGGAACAGCCCCGGCTTCGTGGTGAACCGCATGCTCTGCCCGATGATCAACGAAGCCGTCTTCGCACTCTCGGAAGGGCTTGCCACCGCCGCGCAGATCGACGACGCCATGAAGCTCGGCGCCAACCACCCCATCGGCCCGCTCGCCCTGTGCGACATGATCGGCCTGGACGTCGAACTGGCGGTGATGAACGTGTTGTTCGAAGGCTTCAAGGACCCGAAGTACCGCCCCGCGCCGCTGCTGGTCGAGATGGTCGAGGCCGGCTACCTCGGGCGCAAGACGGGCAGGGGTTTCTTCACTTACTCGTAAGCGGGCACTGCGCAATCCGCTCGATCCCTGCTCCAGGTCGAAGATGCCGGCGTGCTGTCGCGGCAGGCAACAGGATTGCTTTCATGAAACCAGGGTATTACCATTCTGAAACAGGTAATACCAAGAGGAGCCGGCATGAGCACCACCGTTACCACCAAGGGGCAGGTCACCATTCCCAAGCAGCTGCGCGACTACCTGGGCCTCACGCCGGGCAGCCGGGTCGATTTCGACTATACGGCCGACGGCCAGGTGATCATCCGGCCCGTGAAGCCGCCGAAAACGCCGAAGAAAAAGCCGAGCCGCTTTGCCGCGCTGCGCGGCACCGTGAAGCTCGGCATGACGACGGACGAATACATGAACCTCATCCGCGGCTACGACGAGGACAAGGACGATCCCGGGTTCCGGAATATCAAATGATCCTCGTCGACAGCTGCGTGCTGCTGGACGTCCTGGGCGGCGATCCGGTCTGGGCGGCCTGGTCGCAAGCGCAGCTGGACACCTGGGGCGAACGTGGCCCGCTGTTGATCAATCCGGCCATCTACGCTGAGCTGGCGCCGGGCTACCCCGAACCCGAGGCCCTGGAGTCGGCGATCTCGACAGCCGGGCTGGATTTTCGCGAGGTGCCGAAAGCGGCGCTGTTTCTCGCCGGCAAGGCGCACCAGACGTACAGGCGGCGCGGCGGCAGCCGGCCGGGCGTGCTGGCCGATTTTCTGATCGGCGGCCATGCCGCGGTGCTCGGGGTGCCGTTGCTGACGCGCGACGTGCAGCGCTTCCGCAGCTACTTTCCCAGCGTTCGTCTCGTCATGCCGTAACCGCGCCATGCCCCTCTCGCCCAACGAAATGAAGGACCGCGCCCCGGCCTTCTCGCGCGAGGGGGCAGGGATTCCCTCCTGCGCTCACCGCAACCGAGCGTCGCAGCTACTATTCGCCACAGTACGATCGGGCGGATGTCGCCGGACAGGCGGCCCGCCTGCTTGGCGCCGATGCGCTTGTGCTGGTGTTCCCCACTTGGTGGTTCGGTTTCCCCGTACAGGTGCGAGAAGCTTGTGCCCGAAACGGTTCGGACGTTCGCCGACAGGGTCGAGCGAGCAATCGGAAAATGGCGATGATTGCCGCGAACCGCAGTGGCGGAATCAGCGGGATTTCTTCGCCACGAGACGCACGCCCGGCAGGTCCCGGAAGTGCGCGTCGCTAGTCACCAGTTCGGCATCGTGCGTGCGGGCGGTGGCGTAGATGATGGCGTCGGCGGTGGCGAGGCTATGCTCGCGAGAAAGGTCGGCGGCGAAGAGGGCGATTTCGCTCGTGAGGGGAACGACCCGGCTGGCCTGCGTGGTGGCGATGATTTCGTTCGCCGCCGGCTCGCCGAGCGTACGCGATAGCCACTTGTAGAACTCGAACTGGATCAGGGTCGGCACGATCAGTTCATCCGTGTGTCCGATCAGCGGCTGGTACTCCCGACCGATGGGCGTGTCGGCAAGTGCCTCGATCCAGCCGCAGGTGTCGACGACGATCATTTGTTTTTCCTGGGTTTGGGGGCGAGTCGCGGGTAGCGATCGAGCCGGTCGGTATGATCGCGATAGTCCGAGGTATCGGCGCCGCGCGCGATGCCGAAGAACTCGTCAATGGTGCGCATCGGAACCAGTTGAAGGGAATTGCCTTTGCGCAGGAAAGTGAATTTCTGCCCCGGCTTGAGGTGCATCTCCTCGCGGATTTCCTTGGGGATGGAAATCTGGAACTTGCTGGATAGGGTGGTGACGCTCATTTCTTACTCCTTTAACATCGATATATGAATCGTAAGATAACACCCGCGTCGCCGGATGGCAAGGCGAATGCGCCGCTGATGCTCTTCGGCGCCTTCGACCGCCACAACCTCGGCGACCTGCTGTTCCCCCACATCCTGGCGAAGCTGCTCGAACCGCGCGAGGTTGTCTTCGCCGGATTGGCCGAGCGCAACCTGACGCACTGGGGCGGGCACCGCGTGCGTGCCATCGTCGAGGTGGCGAGTGCATGGGGCGAGCGCGAAGCCAACGTGATCCACGTCGGCGGCGAACTTCTGACCTGCGATGCCTGGGAGGCGGCGGTGATGCTGCTGCCGCCGGAGGAGGCGGGCGGCGTGATCGGGCACCTCGACGGCACGCCGCAGCGCTTCGCCTGGGCGCGGCGCTATCTCGGCGTCGAAGGCCGGGTGCCGTATTGCCTGCCGAAAAGCCTGTTCCGGCATCCCGGCCGCTTCGTCTTCAACGGCGTCGGCGGCGTCGATCTCGACCGCCGCGATCCGGTGCTGCGCGAGGAGGTGCTGGCGAAGCTCGCGGCGGCCGACGAGGTCGGCGTGCGCGACCGCACGACGCTGGGAATGCTCACGCGGGCAGGCATCGCCACGCAGCTCGTGCCCGATCCGGTCGCGCGCGTGGCGGAACTGTTCGGCGACCGCATCCGCGAGCGGGCGCGGAGGGGCGAGCCGGCGGAGACGGGGCGGGCGTTTCCGCAGGGCTATATCGCCTTGCAGTTCAGCGCCGATTTCGGCGACGACGCGACGCTGGCGGCCATCGCGGCGCAACTGGATCGTGTAACCGAGTCAAGCGGGCTGGGCGTGGCTTTTTTCCGCGCCGGGGCGGCGCCGTGGCATGACGATCCGGCCTGCTATCGTGCCGTTGCGGAGCGCATGCTGTCGCC
>PNJM01000236.1 GCA_013821865.1 Rhodocyclaceae bacterium | reverse complement strand
GGAGCATCTATCGGCAGGTGCGCGCGCTCTGCGCCTCGGGCCGCGCGCCGGACCTCATCGCGCCGCACTTCGCGCTTCATGCCTTGCCGGCCCTGCTGGCCGCCGGCGGGCGTCCGACCGTCGTCCATTTCCACGGGCCTTGGGCCAGGGAATCTGCCCTGCAGGGCGCGGGTGCGCTCGGTGTCTGGGCCAAGCACCGGGTCGAGACCTTCGTGTATCGCCGGGCGGCGAAATTGATCGTCCTCTCCGCGGCCTTCGCGCGGATCCTGACAGAGGATTACGGCATCGCGCCGGAGCGGATCGTCGTGATCCCCGGCGGAATCGAGGCCGACCGATTCCCCTTCCAGCCGACACCGGCGGTAAGTCGCGCCAAGTTGGGCTGGCCCGATGACGGTCCCGTGGTGGTCTGCGTGCGCCGCCTCGTGAAACGCATGGGCATCGACTGCTTGCTGGAGGCATGGAAAAGCGTGCGGACCCGGCATCCGGCTGCGCGCCTGATGATCGGCGGCCGGGGACCGGAACGAGAGGCGCTGGAGCAACTGGCGCACAGACTCGGGCTGGGCGACTCGGTCAGATTTCTCGGGTTCATCACCGAAGACAGGTTGCCCGACGTGTATGGTGCCGCAGACCTTTCGATCGTTCCGACACAGGATCTAGAGGGATTCGGGCTGATCACGCTGGAGTCGCTGGCGTGCGGCACGCCGGTGCTGGTGACGCCGGTGGGCGGATTGCCCGAGGCGGTAAGCGGATTGGAGCCGCGCCTGGTCCTGGCGGACCGCACGGCGGCGGCGATCTCAGCCGGCCTGGAGGCTGCGTTGTCCGGGCCGGCCTGGCTGCCCGCCCGCCGCGCCTGCCGTGACTATATCGAGCGCGGATTCACCTGGCCGGTGATCGCGGCGCGGGTCGCCGAAACATATCATCAAGTCGCTGCGGAGGCACACGGGGCGGCATGAGCGGTCAGTCCAACCGGTTGACGGTGATCGACGGGTTGCGCGGAATCGCGGCGACGATGGTCGTTTCCCGCATGCGGCGGGTTTGTTTTCGCTGCTGCCCGACGGGGCGGGGTCCAAGGCGATCGGACTCTGGCTGGCCAAGGCCGGGGTCTACGAGGTGGACATTTTTTCGTGATCAGCGGCTTCGTGATCGCGATGGCGAGCCGGGCGACGCTCTCGTTTCGGCAGGCCCCGTTTTTCTTTGCCCGGCGCATGGTCCGGCTGATCCCACCATATTGGGTGGCGGTGGCGATCGCATTCGCGGTGCTCGCGCTCCAGGCCGGGGTGAGCGGCAAGGTCCATGTGCCATCTGCGGTAACAGTTCTCGCCAATCTCGTCTATGTGCAGGACGTGCTTGGCTACGACAGCGTCAATGTCGTGTTCTGGACGCTTTGCATCGAGGTGCAGTTCTATCTGGCGTTTGCCATGGCCGTCGCGGTCGTGCGGCGGGGGTTGGGCGGCGGGGAGATGCCGGGCCGATCGGCCTTGGTGCCCGCGCTGGTGTGCGGCGGCCTGACTTTCTGACTGCGCGCTCATGTCGAGGTCTGGCCGTTCCTGAAGGTCACCGTGCTGTATTATGCGCCCGAGTTTTTCCTCGGTGTCCTGGTCTGGCGATTCAGCCGGCTGACCGGGACCAAATTGCTGACGGCGGCCGGATCGGTGGCCGCTGCCGCTGTCGCGGTCGCTTGGCTTACTGCGGATGTCGGATTGCTGGTGGCGGCAGGGATTTTCGGGACGATTGTCGGCTACACCTGGCGCGAGCGCATGCAAGAAGGCCTAGGGCAGGGAGCGCTGCAGTTCCTCGGCAACATCTCCTACAGCCTTTACCTGATCCATGTGCCGGTCATCGCCATGATTCTGGCCGTCCTGACGCGATTGGGCGCCGGAAGCACGCTCGGCAGCTGGATGGCTTTGCTGGCGAGTTTCGCTGCCTCGATCCTTGTGGCTTGGTGCTTGAATCGCTGGGTGGAGGTCCCCGCGATCGGCTGGAGTCGAAAGGTCTCTATGTCTGCCAGGCGGGGTGCCAACCTCCCCGGAGCACACTAGGGCGTGTTTTCAAACCCGATGAATGAGCCAATCGATCACCGCAGCGAGTTGGACAAAGGCCAGAAAGGTGGTCGCGAGTTTTTCGTAGCGGGTGGAGATGCGGCGCATGGCCTTGATGCGCCCAAAGAAGTTTTCGACGTGATGGCGGTGTCGGTAGTGTCCGCGGTGGAAGCGGGCGGGCTGTCGGCGAGCGCGTTTGGGCGGAATGCAGCAGCGAGTGCGCTGGGCCCGCAACCGGCGGCGGAAGTTGTCGGCGTCAAAGCCCTTGTCGGCTACGACAAGGCCGCGCCGAGCCCGCGCCAGCACGGGCTCGACGGCCAGCAGGTCATGGCGGGGTCCGGGTGCCAGCGCCACGGCGAGGGCCCGACCGTGCCGATCCACGATGGCCGCCAACTTGGTGTTCAGCCCGCCTTTGGTCCGTCCCATCGCCTGAGCCAATTGGCCGCCAGCGGGGTTGGTCCCATGCTGATGCAGCTTGATGTGCGAGCAGTCCAAATGCCGCAACGCGCCGCGCCCGCGCCGGCTCAGCACGCTGAGCATCCGGGCGAACAGGCCGGTTGCGCACCAACGCCGGAAGCGGGTGTAGATCGTGCCCCAGACCCCAAAGTGCGCCGGCACATCGCGCCACGGCAAACCCGTGCGCAGCAAGTAGACGATGCCACTGAGCACAAGCCGGTCATCCTTTGTCGGGCGACCACCCACTGTGCCATTAGGCCCACCGCGCGCTCTCGCCCGGCTCAGGTTAGTTTTTTAAGCCGTCGCCACAGCGGATCGGCCAGGTCCATGCGATTGGGTCGAAGCATTGCGCCGCCTTCGATCTCTCCGCCTCTACCTTGTTCCGCTTGGTTTGAAAACACGCCCTAGCACCATGACACGCATCTTGTTTCTCGACCAGACCGGGCAACTGGGCGGAGCCGAACTCATGCTCGCGGACATTGCGGCGACCTATCGCGACCGCGGCCGCGTCGTGCTGTTTGAAGACGGGCCGTTCAAGGGCCGGCTGGAGGCGGCGGGGATTCCCGTCTCCATCGCGCCGCTGGCCGCATCGGCACGGGCGGTCAAAAAGGATGCGACCCTCGCCGACGCCCTGCGCGCGATCCCGGCGATGGCATCCGTAGTCGGGCACGTGCGGCGGCTGGCCCGCGAGGCCGACGTGATCTATGCCAACACGGCCAAGGCTTTGCTCGTCGGCGTGGCCGCCGGCTGGCTGGCCCAGCGACCGGTCATCTTTCATTTGCATGACATAGTGGACACGGCGCACTTCAGCGCCCTGAACCGCCGCCTGTTGGTCTGGGCCAGCCGGCTGGGCGCCAAGGCGGTCATCGCGAATTCCGTGGCGACGAAGCAGGCCTACGTGAGGGCCGGCGGGCGCGAGTCGGCCACGACGGTCATCTACAACGGCATCGCGACGGCCCGCCCCGCCGCTTCCCAGGCCGATCGGGTCCGGACGGAGCTTGGCCTCGGCCATGCCCCCGTGGTGGTCATGGCCGGCCGTCTGACGCACTGGAAAGGACAGCATGTGCTGCTCGCCGCGCTCCGGGGCCTGCCGGGCTGGCACGCGGTGATTGTCGGGGAGGCGCTCTTCACGGAAGTGGATCGCGCCTATGCGGACTCGCTCCGAAAGTCGGCGGAGGAGCCGGCACTGGCGGGGCGCGTGCACTTCGCCGGGTTCCAGGCCGAC
>PNJM01000235.1 GCA_013821865.1 Rhodocyclaceae bacterium | reverse complement strand
ATCGAGGAGCATCATGGCCAAGGAAAAAGCCAAACCGGCGAAAACCACGAAGGCCGCCACGACCGCAAAAGCCGCTGCAGCAGCCGAAACTGCCGCAAAGGCCCCCAAGGTCGCAGCGACCCCGAAAGTCGTCGCCCAGGAACTGCAAAAGGCCAGGAACGCCAAAGGCAAGGGCAAGGGCAAGGACAAGTCCGCTGCGCCCGTCGAGCTGGTGCAGCCACTCGACCTCGATGCACGCCGCAGCCGCCTGAAGACCCTGATTGCCCTCGGCAAGGAGCGCGGCTTCCTCACCTACGCCGAAGTCAACGACCACCTGCCCGACGACATGGTCGACGCCGAGCAGATCGAGTCCATCATCAGCACCTTCAACGACATGGGCATCCAGGTGTTCGACGAGGCGCCGGATGCCGAAACCCTGCTCATGACCGAGCAGGTGCCCGCCGTGGTCGATGCCGAGGCGGTCGAGGAGGAAGCCGAGCAGGCGCTCTCCTCTGTGGACTCCGAATTCGGCCGCACCACCGACCCGGTGCGCATGTACATGCGCGAGATGGGCTCGGTGGAACTGCTCACGCGCGAGGGCGAGATCGAGATCGCCAAGCGCATCGAGGACGGCCTCAAGCACATGATCCAGGCCATTTCCGCCTGCCCGACGACCATCGCCGAGATTCTGGAGATGGCGGGGAAAGTCGCGCGCGATGAAATGCGCATCGACGAACTGATCGACGGCCTGGTCGACCCGAACGCCGCCGAAGACATCGAGGCTATGGCCGAGAGCGAGGAAATCGCCATCGAGGAAGAGGAAGAAGACGAGGAGAGCGAGGCCCGGGCGATTTCCGCCTCCCTGCTGCAGCTGAAGAACGATGCCCTGGAACGCTTCGCCACGATTCACCATCTCTTCGTCAAGATGCAGGGCGTTCTGGCGAAAAAGGGCCCGCGCGACAAGGCCTACCTCAAGATCCAGCAGCAGATCTCGAACGAGCTGATGAACATCCGCTTCGGAGCGCGCATGATCGAGAAGCTGTGCGACTCCGTGCGCCACATGGTGGAGGACGTGCGCAATCACGAGCGCAAGATTCTCGATCTGTGCGTGAAGAAGGGCAACATGCCGCGCCCCCACTTCATCAAGGTCTTCCCCGGCAACGAGACCAACATGGAGTGGCTCAAGCACGAGGTATCCAGCGGCAAGCCCTACAGCGCAACCCTGATGCGCGCGGCCCCGGCCATCATCGAGGAACAGCAGAAGCTGATCGGCCTGCAGGACCACATCGGCATCCCGCTGAAAGACCTCAAGGACATCAACAAGCAGATGTCCACCGGCGAAGCCAAGGCGCGCCGCGCCAAGCGCGAGATGACCGAGGCCAACCTGCGCCTGGTGATCTCCATCGCCAAGAAATACACCAACCGCGGCCTGCAGTTCCTCGACCTGATCCAGGAAGGCAACATCGGCCTGATGAAGGCGGTGGACAAGTTCGAATACCGCCGCGGCTACAAGTTCTCCACCTACGCCACGTGGTGGATCCGCCAGGCCATCACCCGCTCGATCGCCGATCAGGCGCGCACCATTCGCATCCCGGTGCACATGATCGAGACGATCAACAAGATGAACCGCATCTCGCGCCAGATCCTGCAGGAAACCGGCCAGGAGCCGGATCCCGCCACGCTGGCGATCAAGATGGAGATGCCCGAGGAGAAGATCCGCAAGATCCTCAAGATCTCCAAGGAACCGATCTCCATGGAAACGCCGATCGGCGACGACGACGACTCGCACCTGGGCGATTTCATCGAGGACGCCGCCACCATGGCGCCCTCGGATGCGGCGGTGTACGCCTCCCTGCGCGACGTCACCAAGGAGATTCTCGACTCTCTTACACCGCGCGAGGCCAAGGTGCTGCGCATGCGCTTCGGCATCGAGATGAACACCGACCACACGCTGGAAGAGGTCGGTAAGCAGTTCGACGTCACCCGCGAGCGCATCCGCCAGATCGAAGCCAAGGCGCTGCGCAAGCTCCGCCACCCTTCCCGCTCGGAGAAGCTGCGCAGCTTCCTCGATACCGAGACGTAAGAACAGGAAACGGCAGCCCAGGCTGCCGCTTCTGTATCATCCACTCTGCGGGCCGTTAGCTCAGCTGGTTAGAGCAGGGGACTCATAATCCCTTGGTCGTTGGTTCGAGTCCAACACGGCCCACCAAAGATTATTTGAGTAAAAACAAGGCTTGGGCAACTAGGCCTTTTTGGTTTTTCCGGCGCCAGAGGCGCAATCCGCGACCTTGCGCCGGGACTTGTGCCAAAACCACGGGGAAGCCGTTGCGCGGCAACGGTTTTTCAGTGCGCGCCACTGCGGACGGCCTCGCGATCGCGTCATTTTGCGGTCGCGGTGCCTACACTCAAAGCCAATCCGGCATACGAATCGGAGATTGAGTGTCATGAGAAAGTCCCCAGCCGTCCCGCCGCCGCCCGCGGCGGCCCACGTTTCCCACCCCGGCAGCACTGAACAGCAAACCCCCGCGGCCACCAGGACAGTGGAAATCATCCGCCCCGCCAAGAAGGCCGAGCTCTTCCAGCGCAAGGGCCCGCGCGGCGTGCGCTGGTATGCCCGGGTGCGCCACCCGGGCCACTGCGAGATGAAATCCTTCGCCAGCCGCAGCGAAGCAGAAGACTGGCAGCGCGAGCAGGAACAGGCCATCGCCGGCACCAAGGCGGCGCGCGGCCTCGGCCCGCGCAAGACCAGCCTGGCACTCGCCCTCCTCGATTACGCGCGCCAGTTCTCCGTCAACAAGAAGGGCGTGGAGCGCGAAGTCATGCGCATCAACGCCTACCTCGGCGCCGCCGGCCTGCCAGTGCTGAAGGTCCGCCGCCTGGCCGATGGCCGCCCGCACATCGAGGAACAGCCGCTGTCCGAGCAGCTCGCCGCCCTGCCGCAGCCCTTCGCCGCGCACCGCGACGCGCGCGTGGCGAAGCGCCCGCGCTCGGTGGCGTTGCGCGCCCAACTCGCCGTCACGCCCGTGGCGAAAATCACCACCCACGCCCTGCGCGACTTCAGCAACGCCATGCTTGACGAGGGCCTCTCCGGCGACAGCATTCGCCTGGAGTTCGCCATCCTGCGCCACATGTTCAACCTCGCCGTCACGGAATGGCACTGGGTGACGCTGGCCAGCCCCTTCATCGGCTTCAAGCTGCCGAAGCGTAACAAGCCGCGCGACCGGCGCCTGTCAACCGAGGAAGCCGCGCGCTTCTACGCCGCCCTCGACGACTGCCGCAACCAGTGGATGAAGCCCTATGTCCTTCTGGCAATTGAAACGGCGATGCGACGCGGCGAGATGCTGCTCGCGAGTACCTGGGCGGACGTCGACCTCGGTCGGCGCTACATCCACCTGCGCGACACTAAGAACGGCGAGGCGCGCCACGTGCCGCTCACGCAGCGCGCGCTCGCCATCCTGCAGTCACTGCCGCGCATCGAGGGCGACGCACGGGTGTTCCCCCTCCTGCCGAATGAGCTCAAGTGCGCCTGGGCGCGGCTGCTCGCGCGGACCGGCATCGAGGATTTCCGCGTGCATGACCTGCGGCACGAGGGTGCCACGCGCCACGCCGCACGCCTGCGGGGGGACATCTTCCTGCTGCAGAAAATCACCGGGCACAAGTCGGTGAAGGTGCTCGAGCGCTACGTGAACCCTGGCTTTGACGAACTCCTCGCGCGGCTCGATGCGACCGAGCCGCCGCCGGCCATGCCGGCGCACCCCCCGTCGGCAAACG
>PNJM01000234.1 GCA_013821865.1 Rhodocyclaceae bacterium | reverse complement strand
GTGCCCCATGACCGTGACGACCGGGGCGCGCGGCTCCAGAGTCACATCCTTGTGCTGCTCGCGGGACTCGGCGAGGAAGGCGTCCGGCTCGTCGAGCTTGGCGGCCCGGGCGACGTGACCCATCTCCTCGACGAGGATCATGGCGGTTTCCTGATCGAGCACCTGGTTGATGGTCACCATGCTGCCCATCTTCATCAGGGTCTTGATCACTTCTGCCGCCTTCACCGACATCTTGTGCGCCAGATCAGCCACGGTAATGGTTTCCGGAACCATCACCTCGCGCACGATCGGCTCGGCCGGCATCTGCGCAGGGGCATGCACTTCGGCATGGCGGTGATGGCGGCCGCCGCCCTTCGCCCCGCGCCAGCCTGACGCGCCGCCCGTGTCGCCGCGGGTCTTGATGGTGCGCTTCTTCGCCGCATCTTCCTTCCAGGTGCCGGCCGGCTTCTTGGCGACAGCCTTCTTGTCGGTCTGGGGCGTGCCGGCCGGCTTGTGCAGCGTGCCGGTTGTCGCACCGGCGGCCGGCTCCTGGACCTTGGCCTTTTCGGCGATCTCGACGGCAGCCTGCTGGGCGGCCAGCCGCTCCTCCGCCTCGGTACGGGCTTTTGCCTCGCGCTCCTGCTTTTCCTTCAGTTCCGCTGCCTGGCGCGCAAGGAGTTCGGACTGCTTCTGTGATTCCCTCTCGCGCAGCCTGGCCTGTTCGGCATCGACCACCGGCTGCGGCACGGCCGGAGCGGAGGGAGCCGCCGCCTCAGCGGTTGCCGGCGTTTCATCGCGCTTGACGAAGACGCGCTTCTTGCGCACCTCGACCTGGATGGTGCGCGCCTTGCCCGAAGCGTCGGACTTCTTGATCTCGGTCGTCTGCTTGCGCGTCAGCGTGATCTTGGATTTCGATTCCGTCGCGCCGTGCGACTTGCGCAGGTAGTCGAGCAAGCGGGTCTTGTCGGCGTCGCTCAGCGTGTCGTTTTCGCCCTGTTTGTCGACGCCTGCCCTTTGCAGCTGCTCCAGCAGCGACGCAGCGGGCATTTTCAGCTCGCTGGCGAATTGCATTACGCTCATCTGTGCCATGTCAGTTCCTTACTCGAACCAGTGCGCACGCGCCGTGGTGATGAGGCTCTTGGCCCGCTCGGTGTCGACGCCGGAAATCTCCACCAACTCGTCCACCGCCAAATCGGCCAGGTCGTCCCGCGTGCGCACATTGGCGCGCGCCAGCTTGGCCGCCAGGGGCTTGTCCATGCCGTCGAGGTTCAGCAGATCATCGGCAACGTTTTCCAGTTGCTCCTCATCCACGATCGCCTCGGTCAGCAGCACGTTGCGCGCCCGGTTGCGCAGCTCGTTCACCGTGTCCTCGTCGAAGGACTCGATCTCCAGCATCTCGTTGAGCGGAACATAGGCGATCTCCTCGATGGTGGAGAAACCCTCCGCGATCAGGATGTCGGCGACCTCCTGGTCCACATCCAGTTTTTCCATGAAGAGCGTGCGAATCGACGACGACTCCTCTTCGGATTTCTTCTGCGACTCTTCGACCGTCATCAGGTTGATGGTCCAGCCGGTGAGTTCGGAAGCCAGCCGCACGTTCTGGCCGGCGCGGCCGATGGCGATGGCCAGGTTGTCCTCGTCCACCACCACGTCCATGCTGTGCTTTTCCTCGTCGACGACGATGCTGCTCACTTCGGCCGGTGCCAGGGCGCCGATGACGAACTGCGCCGGATCGGGCGACCAGAGAATGATGTCCACACGCTCGCCGGCCAGCTCGTTGGTCACGGCCTGCACGCGCGAGCCGCGCATGCCGACGCAGGTGCCGATGGGGTCGACCCGCGGATCGTTCGATTTGACGGCGATCTTGGCCCGCACGCCGGGGTCGCGCGCGGCGGATTTGATCTCGAGCAGGCCGTCTTCCATCTCGGGCACTTCGAGCTCGAACAGCTTGATGATGAATTCCGGCGCGGTGCGCGAGAGGATGAGCTGCGGGCCGCGGGCCTGGCGGTCGATCTTGAGCAGGTAGGCGCGGGCGCGGTCGCCGACGCGCAGGTTTTCCTTGGGGATCATCTGGTCGCGCGGCAGCACCGCCTCGATGCGGCCGGCCTCGATGACGGCATTGCCGCGCTCGATGCGCTTGACCGTGCCGGTCACCAGGTGCTCCTTGCGCTCGAGGAAATCGTTCAGCACCTGCTCGCGCTCGGCGTCGCGGATCTTCTGCAGGATGACCTGCTTCGCCGCCTGGGCGCCGATGCGGCCGAAATCGATGGGTTCGAGCTGCTCCTCGATGTACTCGTCGAGCTGGACATCGGGCACTTCCTGCTGCGCTTCGCTGAGCGCGATCTGGGCGTCCGGATTCTCGATGGCGTCATCAGCGACCACCAGCCAGCGGCGGAACGATTCGAATCCGCCGGTCTCGCGGTCGATCGCCACGCGCACGTCGGCTTCCTCGTTGGTCTTCTTCTTCGTGGCGGAGGCGAGCGCCGCTTCGAGAGCCGCAAAGACGATGTCCTTGCCGACGTTCTTTTCCCGCGCCAGGGCATCTACCAGCAGCAACAGTTCCTTGCTCATATCATTCCTCCACGGTCCTGCCTATTCCTAGAATTTGGGCACCAGCCGGGCTTTTTCCACCTGTGCAAGGTCGAATGCGTGGGTTACCCCGGCGCAATCAAGCCGCAGCTTGCCGTCCTCGACGCCCGCCAGGACGCCGGTGAAATTGCGCTGTCCGTTCACGGCCAGGCGCAGCCGCAGCTGCGCCTCCTGCCCGGTGAAGCGCTCGAAATCGGCGGCCTTCTTGAGCGGCCGGTCCAGTCCGGGGGACGAGACTTCCAGCCTGTCGTAATCGATGTTCTCGACCTCGAACAGGCGGGTCAGATGGTTGCTCACCCTGGTGCAGTCGTCGATCGTGATACCGCTTGGCGAATCGATGAACACGCGCAGCAGACGGGCATGCGGGCTGGTCTCGAAATCGACCAGTTCGTAGCCCAGGCCGGTAACCGCCTGCTCGATGATTCTTGCTTGCTCCATTGCGCACGACACAAATAAAAAATGGGCGAAACGCCCATTCCTGACTGCCCCCAAGGCCTTTTCAGCCCCGGAACCGGAAAAATCCATAAAATTATAACAGAGCGGACCGGCAGGAATCAAACACTTGCTGGTTTTGCCGGTGCCCGCCCGGCCGTCCGAAGGGTGAGCGCCCCCTCGGGGAGGCAGCGAACGAAGTGAGCGTGGGGGCCGTTCATCTCACTCTTTGGCTTAGGGCTTGTCCCTGTACAAGCCCTAAGGAAGCGCCTTGAGCAGGGACTGCACTTCCTCCTCGGCCAGTTCGGCGCACATGCCCCGCTTGAGCCGGGGCGGCAGTTGGACCGGGCCGAAGCGCACCCGGATGAGCCGGCTCACCGTGACGCCGACCGCCTCGAACATGCGGCGCACCTCGCGGTTGCGACCTTCGTTCAGCGTGACGTGGTACCAGCGGTTGGTGCCCTCGCCGCCGCCGGCGACCAGGGTGTTGAAACTGGCCGTGCCGTCTTCCAGTTCCACCCCTTCGCGCAGCGCCCGCTCCTGCTCGGGCGACAGTTCGCCGATGACGCGTACGGCGTACTCGCGCTCCAGTTCGTAGCGCGGGTGCATGAGACGGTTGGCCAGTTCGCCGCTGCTGGTAAACAGCAGCAGGCCCTCGGTATTGAAATCCAGCCGCCCGATGGAAACCCAGCGCCCGCCGCCGATGCGCGGCAGGTGGTCGAACACCGTCGGCCGGCCCTCCGGGTCGGAGCGGGAGACGATTTCGCCCTCGAGCTTGTG
>PNJM01000233.1 GCA_013821865.1 Rhodocyclaceae bacterium | reverse complement strand
TCGACGCGCTCGCCGGTGCCGGCGAAGAGCACGGTGTGATCGCCGACGATGTCGCCGCCGCGCACCGTGGCGAAACCGATGGCGGAGGGGTCGCGCGCTCCGGTGACGCCTTCGCGGCCATAGACGGCGCATTTCGACAGATCGCGGCCGAGCGCCTCGGCCACCACCTCGCCCATGCGCAGCGCGGTGCCCGAGGGAGCATCGACCTTGTGGCGGTGGTGGGCCTCGATGACCTCGATGTCATAGCCCTGATTGAGCACGCGAGCCGCCATGTCGAGCAGCTTGAAGACGAGATTCACGCCGACGGCCATGTTTGGCGCAAAGACGATGGGAATGCTGTGCGAGGCATCCTGGATAACCAGCTTCTGCTCAGTTTCCAGGCCGGTGGTGCCGATGACCATCGCCACTCCTCGTTTGTGGCATGCCGCCAGATGCGCCAGCGTGCCGGCGGGACGGGTAAAGTCGATCAGGCAATCGGCCTTCGCCAGCGCCGCGTCGAAATCGGCCGTGATGGCAACGCCGCAGGGCGCACCGACCAGTTCGCCGGCGTCCTTGCCGAGGAAGGGGCTGCCCGTCTGCTCGAAGGCGGCGGCCAGTTGCATGTCCTCCGCCTTCTGCACGGCTTCGACCAGGGTGCGGCCCATGCGGCCGGTGCTGCCGGCAATCGCGATTCGCATTTTCATGCTCCCGATGATGGGGGCGCCGGGCAGGACGCCCGGCGGAAACTACTTCTTGTCCTGCTCCTGCGGTGCGGCTTCCGCTTTCTTCCCGGCCGGCTTTTCCTCTTCCTGCTTGCCGCCTTCCGGGGCGATCTCGATCACGCGGCCGCGCGGCACGGCTCCCGCCGCCACCGCCCCGGCCTCGCCCGTCTCGCCGGCCCCGGCCGCCACCACGTCGCCGGCAACGCGCACCAGCTTGCCATCCTCGAAGTACACCGTGAAGCGCCGCTGCTGAACCTCGCCGCGGCCGGGCTGGAAGCGGTATACATAGTCCCAGCGCTCGGCGTGAAAAACGTCGGTCACCAGCGGCGTGCCGAGGACGAAGCGCACCTGGTCCCTGGTCATGCCCGGCTTCAACTGCGCCACCATTTCCTGCGTGACGAAATTGCCCTGGCGGATGTCGATGCGGTAAGGCGAAAAGGTCGAAGTGACGTCCGGCATGTTCGAGCATGCGGCGAGCAGCAGGAGGGGGAGAAGGCGCAGGAGATTCATCGACCGTCGATTGCAGGAATTGTTCTCAACAAACCCGCGAGACTATATCATATCTCCGTCACCGCCCCGGGCGCCCGACATGACCAACTCGCAGAACCTGAAAAGCATCGGCCTCAAGGCGACCTTTCCACGCCTGAAGATCCTCGACCTGTTCCAGAAGACAGGCTTGCGCCACATGACGGCCGAGGATGTCTACCGCGCACTGATCGCCGAGGGCATGGACATCGGCCTGGCGACGGTCTACCGGGTGCTGACGCAGTTCGAACAGGCCGGCCTGCTCGAGCGACACTAC
The DNA here is from genome assembly GCA_013821865.1 of Rhodocyclaceae bacterium. GTDB lineage: Bacteria > Pseudomonadota > Gammaproteobacteria > Burkholderiales > Rhodocyclaceae > Desulfobacillus. The sequence goes on along the minus strand of PNJM01000233.1, from coordinate 2,277 downwards.
TTCGAATCCGGCAAGGCGGTGTTCGAACTCAACGAGGGCAAGCACCACGACCACCTCGTCTGCCTGCAATGCGGCAAGGTCGAGGAGTTCTTCGACGCGGAAATCGAGAAGCGCCAGAACAAGGTGGCCAAGGAGCGCGGCTTCCAGGTGCACGAGCACGCTCTCTACCTCTACGCAGACTGCATCAACCCGGATTGCCCGAACAAGAAGCAGCGGCAATCCTGATCCGTCCCGCCACCTGTTTGCTTTCGGTACCTCGCTTTGGAAGCGTTCCTGACTTCGACCCTGCTCGTCGCCCTCGCGGAGATCGGCGACAAGACCCAGCTCCTCTCCTTCGTTCTCGCCGCCCGCCTGCGCAAGCCCGGCGCCATCATTGCAGGCATCGCTGTCGCGACGCTCGCCAACCACCTGCTCGCCGGCTCGGCGGGCGTCTGGCTGGCCGGGATGATCCCGCCGCACGTCCTGCCCTGGGCGACCGGCCTGCTCTTCGTCGGCTTCGGCCTGTGGACGCTGCATCCCGACTCCCTTGACGACGACCCCAAGCTGCACAAAGCCGGCGTATTCGTTACCGCGACCGTCGCCTTCTTCATCGCCGAAATGGGCGACAAGACCCAGCTTGCCACGGTGGCGCTGGGTGCGCGCTTCGACGCACTGTTCGCGGTGGTGACGGGGACGACGCTGGGCATGCTGCTCGCCAACATTCCGGCGGTAATCGTCGGCGAGGCGCTGGCGCAGAAGCTGCCGATGAAGGCGATCCGCGTGGTTGCGGCAGTGGTTTTCATCGTCACGGGCGTCGTGACGATCGTCGGCGCACCGGGGGTGGCTCAATAGCCGGAAACCACCCTCACTCCACCGGAGCCAGGCTCATCGACATGGTCAGTTCGACATCAGAGCCCCGTAGAGTCCGCCTGGGTCCGCAGGCCAGTTGCTCGACGCGCCGATAGGAACCGCGCAGTTCCTCCAGCCATTTATCTTCGCCGCGCAGCGAGTCTGCATCGAGCGCGGCGGCCACGTCGTGAAGTTCGTGGCCCTCGTCAGCCAGAAGCTGCATGGCAATTGCATCCGCCTCTCGCACCTGATCCCCGCGATAGCTTGCCCGCACGATGCTCGATCCGGCCAGCGAGGCCGCGGTGGTGGTCGCGGATATCGCCGTGCCGCTGGTCAGCACAACTTCCGCACCGCGGATCAGGTTGGCAACCGGCAGCAGCAGCGCGGCTGCGACGGAGAAAATCATGCTGGTTGCGGAGTTCTCATCGTGATGGCGGCCGATCACGTGTCCCATCTCGCGGGCGATCACGAAGGACAAGGCCTCGTCGCTCAAGCCCAGGCGGCGCACGCCGTCCAGCACGACGATCGCACCGCCGGCGCTGGAGAAGGTGCCCGCCTCCGCTTTCCCCGCGACGGCAAAATCGAATTTCGCCACGCGCTCGTCCAGGCCGGGAAACTGCCCGTGGGCGGCCTTGGCCAATTGTTTGCCGATTTCGACGACCTTCCGTTCGAACTCCGGTCGCGTATCGCACACCATCTGTGGTGCGCAAGGCCCGTCCTGACGGCCGTCCGCAGGAGCATCGGCGGTCGCCGCCAGTTTCACCCGCATATCGACTTCGGAATAGACCGCGCTCAGCTTTGGATCGGCAACGAGTTGGAGCCGGCCATCCCGCGACGAGGTCGCGCAGGCAGCCAGCAAGCCGCTGGCGAGAATCACGGACAGAGCAGGAAAATGCATGCCGGGAGCATCCGGTTGAGCGGCTGCGTCATGGTCTGTACGCAGCATGAGCCCAAGCAAGGGCGAGCGTCAATAGCCCAGCATCTCCGCCGCATGCTTGCGGGTGGTCGGGGTGATCCTGACCCCGCCCAGCATGCGCGCGATCTCCTCGACGCGGCCGTCGCGATCCAGCGGCGTCACACGGCTCACCACGCCATCGCCCGCGCCCTCCTTGGCGATCGACCACTGCCAGTCGGCCTGCGCCGCCACCTGCGGCAGATGGGTGACGCACAGCACTTGGCGGCTTGTTCCCAGCTGCTTGAGCAGCCGCCCGACCACCTCGGCAACGCCGCCGCCGATGCCGACATCGACCTCGTCGAACACCAGGGTCGGCACATTGCCCGAAGCCGAGGTGATGACCTGGATGGCCAGTCCGATGCGGGAGATCTCGCCGCCCGAGGCGACGCGTACAAGCGGACCGGCGGGCTGGCCCGGATGGGCACAGACGCGGAACTCGATGCCTTCCAGGCCATGGGCGGCGCCTTCTTCCAGCTTCTCCAGCGCGACTTCGA
>PNJM01000232.1 GCA_013821865.1 Rhodocyclaceae bacterium | reverse complement strand
AGCACCTTCTGCACCTCTGCGCGGGTCGCGCGGATCTGCTGCCAGCGATCCAGCAGCGCATCCTCGCCCGCCTGTTCCGGCAGCGCATGCCAGGTGGACAGCATCACGCTGTCGTCGGGGTTCCTGTGCAGCACCTGCCAGATTTCCTCGGCGGTGAAGGACAGCACCGGCGCCATCAGGCGCACCAGCGCCTGCAGGATGTGCCACAGCGCGCTCTGCGCGGCACGGCGCGGCGGCGAGTTCTCCGCGGTGGTGTACAGGCGGTCTTTCAGGATGTCGAGGTAGAACGCGCCCAGTTCCTCCGAGCAGAAGGCCTGCAGGGCCTGGACGACGCGGTGGAACTCGTAGCGGCCGTAATCCCCGGTCGTCTCGCGCTGCAGCTTCCGCGTCAATGCCAGCGCGTAGCGGTCGATCTCCAGCCATTGTTCCGGCGGCAGCATGTGCACGGCCGGATCGAAGTCGGCGGTGTTGGCAAGCAGGAAGCGCAGCGTGTTGCGGATGCGGCGGTAGGCCTCCACCACGCGCTTGAGGATTTCGTCGGAGATCGACAGTTCGCCCGAGTAGTCGGTCGCCGCCACCCACAGGCGCAGCACCTCGGCACCCAGCGTATCGGACACCTTCTGCGGTGCGATGACGTTGCCCTTGGACTTCGACATCTTGTGGCCCTGGCCGTCCACCACGAAGCCATGCGTGAGCAACCCGTCGTAGGGCGCGCGGCCGTCCAGCGCGCAGGCGGTGAGCAGCGAGGAGTGGAACCAGCCGCGATGCTGGTCCGAACCCTCGAGATAGAGGTCGGCCGGCCACTTGCTTTCCGCCGCATGGCTGCCGCGCAGCACCGTCCGGTGCGTCGTGCCGGAATCGAACCAGACGTCCAGTGTGTCGCGCATCTTGTCGTACTGGGCGGCCCCATGTTCACCCTGGCCAAGCAATTCTGACGGATCGAGCTTGAACCAGGCGTCGATGCCCTCCTTCTCGACGCGCTGCGCCACCTGTTCCAGCAACTCCGGCGTGCGCGGATGCAGCTCGCCTGTTTCCCTGTGCAGAAAGAAGGGGATCGGCACGCCCCAGTTGCGCTGGCGCGAGACGCACCAGTCGGGACGGTTGGCGATCATGGCGTGCAGGCGCGCCTGGCCCCAGTCGGGGAAAAACTGCGTCGCCTCGACGGCGGCCAGCGCCGTCTCGCGCAGCGTGCGCCCTTCGTGCGGCTTGCGGTCCATGCCCACGAACCATTGACTGGTGGCGCGGTAGATGATCGGCGTCTTGTGGCGCCAGCAGTGCATGTAGCTGTGGGTAATCTTGCCGGCGGCGAAGAGGCGGCCGGACTCGCGAATTTTCTCGATGATCGCCGCATTGGCCTTCCAGACGTTGAGGCCGCCGAAGAACGGCAGGCTTTCGGCAAAGCGGCCATCGCCCTGCACAGGGGTAAGGATTTCCTCGTTGCGCATGCCGTGGCGCTTGCAGGACTCGAAGTCCTCCAGGCCGTAGGCCGGCGCGCTGTGCACCACGCCCGTGCCGGTGTCCAGCGTGACGTAGTCGCCGAGATACACCGGCGATTCGCGGTCGTAGAAGGGGTGGCGGAACTTCACCAGCGACAGCGCCGCGCCCTGGCAGGCGCCGAGCACCGTGCCTTCCAGGCCGTAGCGCGCCAGCGCCTGGCCGCGCAGCTCCGCCGCCAGCACCAGCAGGCCGCGCGGCGTCTGCACCAGTTCGTAGGTGAACTCCGGATGCAGATTGAGCGCCTGGTTGCCGGGAATCGTCCACGGCGTCGTCGTCCAGATCACGGCAAGGCAGGGACCGTCAGGCAGCGCCGGCAGGCCGAAGGCATGCGCCACGCGAGCACGCTCGGCATCGTCGAGCGGAAAGGCCACGTCGATGGCCGGCGACTCCTTGTCCTGGTACTCGACCTCCGCCTCGGCCAGCGCCGAGCCGCAATCGAAGCACCAGTTCACCGGCTTCAGGCCCTTGAAGAGGAAGCCGCGCCGATGGATTTCGCCCAGCGCGCGGATCTCGTCGGCCTCGTTGCGGAAGGCCATGGTGAGGTAGGGATTGTCCCAGTCGCCCAGCACGCCGAGGCGGATGAAATCCTTCTTCTGCCGCTCCACCTGCTCCGCGGCGAAGGCGCGGCACAGTTCGCGCGCCTTGTCGGCCGGCAGGTGCTTGCCGTGCCGCTTCTCGATCTGGTGCTCGATGGGCAGGCCGTGGCAGTCCCAGCCCGGCACGTAGGGCGCATCGAAGCCCGCCAGGGTCTTGGAGCGGACAATGATGTCCTTGAGGATCTTGTTCACCGCATGGCCGATGTGGATGTCGCCGTTGGCATAGGGCGGGCCGTCGTGCAGCACGAAGCGCGGCCGGCCCGCGGATGCCCGGCGGATTTTCTGGTACAGCCTGCGCTGCTGCCAGTCGGCGACCCACTGCGGCTCGCGCTTGGCCAGATCGCCCTTCATCGGAAAGGGCGAGTCGGGAAGGTTCAGCGTATTTCTGTAGTCGGCCATGTCGATCCGCTATGCGAGGTGTTCCTGTGTCCGCAGCGCCGCATGATGCGCCTTCGCATCGAGGACGTCGCGCGCGATCTGCGCCGTCAGCGCTTCCAAAGTCTCGAATTTCGCCTCGTCGCGCAGCTTGTGCAGGAAGTTGACCCTGAGATGCGCGCGGTAAAGGTCTCCATCGAAATCGAAAATGTAAACCTCCAGCGTCGGGCGTCCCGACGACGTTACCGTGGGCCGCACGCCCAGGCTGGCCACGCCCTCCAGCGGACGATCCGCGATGCCGTCCACCGTGACGGCGAATATGCCGGAGAGCGGCGCCTTGGCGCGCTTGAGCTGGATGTTCGCTGTGGCATAGCCCAGCTTGCGCCCGAGTTTTTCGCCGTGGATCACGCGGCCGGAAATGCAGTAGGGCCGGCCGAGCAGGCGTTCCGCATGCTCCAGGTCGCCCGCCTCCAGCGCCTCGCGCACCGCCGAACTGGACACGCGCTCACCCTGGTGCACCAGCGTTTCCATCGCCTCGACGCCGAAGCCGTGCTCCGCGCCCGCCCGCTGCAGCATGGCGAAATCGCCGGCGCGGCCCTTGCCGAAGCGGAAGTCGTCGCCGATGATCAGATGGCGGACACCCAGGCCATGCACGATGCGCTCGATGAACTGCTCCGCCGTCAGCGCCGCGAAGCGCGCATCGAAGCGGCAGACGTAGGCCTGGTCCACGCCGCATTCGGCCAGCAGCTGCAGCTTCTCGCGCAGGCTGGTGAGCCGCGCCGGCGCCGATTGCGGCGCAAAAAATTCTCTCGGATTGGGCTCGAAGCTCATCACCGCGGCAGGCAGCCCGGCCTGGTGCGCCTGGGCCGTCAGCTTCGCCAGCAGCGTGCGATGGCCGCGGTGCACGCCATCGAAGTTGCCGATGGTGAGCGCCGTGGAATGCAGCGCGTGCTGCGGAATGCCGCGGAAGACCTGCATGAGGGGGAAATGCACTTGCAAAAGCGCAAATTATAGCAGTTGGCGCAGCCTGCTTAATCGATGCGTGCGAGCTTGGATTTTGCGAGCGGCGGGTTCTTTGCGAGATAGCGCTTGATGCCGCGCAGGATGGCTTCGGCCATCTTGTCCTGATATTCCTCGTCGTTGAGGCGCTTTTCCTCGTCCGGATTGCTGATGAAGGCCGTTTCCACGAGGATGGAAGGAATGTCGGGGGCCTTGAGCACGGCGAAGCCGGCCTGTTCCACCTGCCCCTTGTGCAGGGTATTGACCCCCCCCAGTTCGCCCAGCACCGCCTTGCCCAGCTTGAGGCTGTCGTTGATGGTGGCCGTCTGCGAGAGATCCAGCAGGGTGCGCGCCAGGTGCGGGTCCTTGACGT
>PNJM01000231.1 GCA_013821865.1 Rhodocyclaceae bacterium | reverse complement strand
AGGTTTTTCTCCGGGGCGATGGCCAGCAGCAGGCTGTCGGACTTTTCGTCCAGCAGCGCCGCGTCGGTCAGCGTGCCGGGCGTGACGATGCGCGTCACCGCGCGCTCGACCGGCCCCTTCGAGGTGGCCGGATCGCCGATCTGCTCGCAGATCACCACCGATTCGCCCAGCTTTACCAGCCGGGCGAGATACTGCTCGACGGCGTGGTAGGGTACGCCGGCCATTTTGATCGGGTTACCGGCCGATTGTCCCCGCGTGGTCAGCGTGATGTCGAGCAGGCGGGCAGCCTTCTCGGCGTCCTCGTAGAACAGCTCGTAGAAATCGCCCATGCGGTAGAACAGCAGCAGGTCGGGGTATTGGGCCTTGAGCGCCAGATATTGGCGCATCATCGGGGTGTGCTGCTGGAGGTCGGTTGGACTGGTCATGGCGGCTGCGCGAAGCAGGCGCGTATCTTAGCCGAAGCAGGCGATGCACGCCTGTGCCGGGCAGTTCGGCAATACGCCGCATTTCTTGATATTTGTTAAACTCATTCCTCCCTTGGCCGGCTACATTATCCGGTCATTTCTACTGAACTGAAGCGCCATCGACATGAGCTCCGGCAAAAAGACCAGCGCCAAGACTGACACCCAGCATTTTCCGGTCGATCTGCCGCGCCGCGTCTTTCGGCGCGTGAAGCGGCAGGTGCAGCCGCCTGCCGGCCCGCCGAGCAAGGAGGAACTGGCCGCCAGGATGCGCCGTTTCGATCTTTTCGCCAAGCTGCCGCAGCGCGTGATGTCGGAACTGGTTGCCGCCGCCGGCGTGCGCGTCTTCCGCGCCGGAGAGTACATCTGGCGTCATGGCGAGCAGGACAGCCATGTGATGTTCATCGAAAATGGCTTCGTCAAGGGCGCCCGGCGTAGCCGCGCGGGGGTGAGCCGGACCTACGGACTGTTCGGGCCGGGCGATTCGATGGGCGTGTTCGCGATCTGGGCCGGCATGAAATATCCCACCGACGCGGTCGCCATGAACGATGGGCTCTCGGTGATTTTCATCGACTCCGGAGCGATACTGAAGTTCGCCGAGAAATACCCGCGCCTGGCCGCTCCGCTGCGAATCGAGATTGGCCGCTTCACCGACGCCTTCATCCACAAGATCGAGATCGTCAGCGCGGGCACGGTGCCGCAGCGTCTGGCGGTTCTGATGACGCTGCTGATCGACCGCTACGGCCTGGACAAGAAGGGCAACCGCGCCCGCCTGCCCATCACACTGACGCTGGAGCAGATCAGCGAGATCGTGGGCGTCCGCCTGGAAACGGTGGCGCGCACCCTGGGCGGCTGGAAGCGCGCCGGCTGGCTGCACATGGATTCCAGCGGCTGCCACTTCACTCGCCTGGACAAGGTGCGCGAGCTGCTGCCTGATTGAACGTGGGAGTGGCCGGGCCCGGGCGACTGCAGGGCTGCCCCGCCCGATCAGGTAAACTCCCCCCATGCGCCGCATCGGCATTCCCAGGATTTCCCTGCATGACCTGCTTGCCACCGCCGGCCCGGTGGTGCTTCTGGTCATCGCCGGCTTCTGGATCGCCTATCAGTTCGTCGAGCCGGCGCCGCCGCGCCGTGTCGTCATCAGCACCGGCTCGCCCGGCGGCGCTTACCATGCCTTCGCCGAGCGTTACCGCGGCATCCTGGCTCGCAACGACATCCGCCTGGAGATCCGCCCTTCGTCGGGTTCCATCGAGAACCTGCAGCGGCTCAAGAGCGACGATTCGGGCGTGGACATCGCCTTCGTGCAGGCAGGCATCGCGCAGGAGGGCGAGGATTCCGAGCTGGTTTCGCTCGGCAACCTCTATTACGAGCCAGTCTGGGTCTTCTATCGGGATGGGCAGACGCTGGATCGGCTGAGCCAGCTGAAGGGAAAGCGGGTTGCTGTCGGCGGCGAGGGCAGCGGTACCCAGCTGCTGGCCCTGCAACTGTTGATTGCCAGCGGTTTCGAGACGGATGAACCGGGTTTCGTCACGCTGGGCGGCGATGCGGCCGAGTCGGCACTGGAGAAGGGCGAGGTGGATGCGGTTTTTTTCATCGCGGCGCCCGAGGCCACCACGATCCAGCGTCTGCTGCGCATTCCCGGCGTGAAGCTGATGAACTTCGCCCAGGCCGATGCCTATACCAAACGCCTGCCCTTCCTCTCGGTGGTGAAACTGCCCGAGGGCGGCATCGACCTGGTCAGGAACATCCCCCCGCATGACACGCTGCTCGTTGCGCCGACGGCGCACCTTGTGGCGCGGTACGACCTGCATCCGGCGCTCGCCAGCCTGCTGGCACAGGTGTTGCTGGAGGTGCATGGCAAGCCGGGCCTGTTCAGCCGGGCCGGAGAGTTCCCGACGTTCCGCGACAACGACTTTCCGCACAGCGATGTGGCGCAGCGCAACTTCAAGTCCGGTCCGCCCTTCCTGCAGCGTTACCTGCCCTTCTGGGTGGCGGTGTTCGTCGACCGGCTTGTCGTCATGCTCATTCCGCTCTTCGCCTTGCTCATTCCGGCATCCAAGATCGTTCCGGCGCTCTACGCCTGGCGCATCCGCTCGCGCATCTACCACGGGTACGGCGAGTTGAAGTACCTGGAGAACGACATCCGGCAGCATTTCGATGCGGACAAGATCGGGGAATACATGGAAAAACTCGATCGCATCGAGGAGAAGGCCAACGTGCGGCCGATCCCGCTATCGTTCACCAGCGAGCTTTACGCCCTGCGCGAGCACATCAACCTGGTGCGCGGCGCGCTGGTTCGCCAGCAGGCGAAGATGCGCGAGCGCAGCGCCTAGCCGCGGGTATTCGACTGGGGGGCGAACTGCTCCAGCGGCACCGGCGCGGCCGGCTTCCAGCCCTTCTTGCGGTGTTCGGCCACGACGTTGGTGAAAATTCCGCCGCGCACAAAGAACTTCGCCGTCAGTCGCATGAAGCGCGGCCTGGTGGCCCTGGCCAGGTCGTCGAGGATGCGGTTCGTCACCGCTTCGTGGAAGGCGCCTTCGTTGCGGTAGGACCAGATATAGAGCTTCAGGCTTTTCAGCTCGACGCAGGTCCGGTCGGGTATGTAATCCAGCACCAGGGTCGCGAAATCCGGCTGCCCGGTCTTCGGGCAGAGGCAGGTAAATTCCGGAATTTCCATGTGAATCAGGTAGTCCCGGCCCGGCTCGGGGTTGGGGAAAGTTTCCAGGTCCTTGGATGCTTTGCTGGGCATGCGGTTCTATCCGGAGGGCATGGGGAAGGTGGTATTATAAGCGCCTGTATCCCTGCGGCGCCGGGCCACAAAACGAGAAGCCGCGCTGCTTCCCCAATCCAGAACAAGAGCCTTCTACGACGTGCGTCTAACCAAGCTGAAACTTGCCGGGTTCAAGACTTTTGTCGACCCGACCTCCGTTCTCACTCCCGGGCAGCTCGTGGGCGTAGTCGGCCCCAACGGCTGCGGCAAATCCAACATCATCGACGCCGTGCGCTGGGTGCTGGGCGAATCCAAGGCCACCGCGCTGCGCGGCGAGTCGATGCAGGACGTGATCTTCAACGGCTCCGGGCAGCGCAAGCCGGTCGGCCGCGCCAGCGTCGAGCTGCATTTCGACAACTCGCTCGGCAAGGCCTCCGGCCAGTGGTCGCAGTACGCCGAGATCGCGGTCAAGCGCGTGCTCGACCGCGACGGAGAGTCCTCCTATTACATCAACAACATGCACGTCCGGCGCCGGGACGTGATCGACCTCTTCATGGGCACCGGCCTGGGCCCGCGCGCCTACGCCATCATCGAACAGGGCATGATCTCGCGCATCATCGAGGCCAAGCCGGACGATCTCCGCGTCTTTCTCGAGGAGGCCGCCGGCGT
>PNJM01000230.1 GCA_013821865.1 Rhodocyclaceae bacterium | reverse complement strand
TGAAGAACGACTCGAAGCTCATGGGCATTTCCTGGCCGAACGCGCGGTGCGTCTCCGGGATCGGCGCGATGACGGGCTGCCGGAGCGGCTGGACGCGCTGGGCGATGTTCGGGTGGGTGCCGTGAATCTCCCAGCGCTCCAGGAAGCTGAGGTCGGGGAAGATGTAGTCGGCATACATCGAGGTGGTGCCGACGAGGATGTCGCTGGCGATGACCAGCGGCATCTTTTTGAGATCGGCGAGGATCTCGATGTTCGTGTGGCCGGCGGGCAGCGCGTAGGTCGGCGCGGCCTTCAACAGGAACAGCGCCTTGCAGCCATAGGGATAGGCATCGCCGATGCTCGGGATGATCTCCTCATAAATGTCACTCGAGAGCGGATACCAGTTTCGCGGGGCGGGATAGCCTTTGAAGACCGTGGTCTTCTCGTAGTCCACCTCGTGGCGGATGAGGGAGATGCCGAAGGGCGTGAGCTTGCCGGGCTGCGTGCCGAGTTTGAACGGCCCGGCCTTGCCGCCGTCGTAGCCGTAGGTCCCGCCGGCGATGGAGCCGCCGGCCCAGTCGAAGTTGCCCAGCAGCGTATTGATGGTCATGAACGCCAGCACCGCGTGGAAACCGTTCGTGTGCTGACTGACGCCGCGATGGATGTCCACCGCCCCCTGCTTGCCGGCGGCGGCCAGATTGCGCGCCACGGCGGCGACATCGCGCGGGTCGAGGCCGGCCTCGGCGCACCAATCGGCCATGCTGCGCTCGAAGGCGGCTTCCTTGACAAGTTGCAGGCCGCTCTTGACGCGGGTGCCGTCGGGAAGGGTGCCGTCAACCAGCAGGTCGCCCTTGATCGGCGTCTTGGTGTCGTTCGGGTCCACCGCGACCGGCTTGCCCTCCTGCATGACGACGAAGAATTTCTCCTCGTATTCCAAGGTTTTGGTGGCGTCGGCGGGGTCGGGCAGGAGACGTTTTTCCGCCGGGGCGACACCGGTTTCGGAGGCGCGGGCAAAGCTGCCGGGCTGGCCGGTCTTGGCGTCGATCTTGACCAGCCAAGTGAGGTTGGTCCACGAATTCTCCTTGTCGGCGGTGGCTGCGGCCTTGTTGGCGTTGGCGGTGAATTTTTTGTCGTAGCGGTCGTTTTCGAGCATCCAGCGGAGGATGGCCATCGCCAGGGCCGAGTCGGTGCCGGGCTTGATCGGCAGCCATTTGGCCGCCTTGCCGGCCAGTTTCGAGAAGCGCGGGTCGGCGACCGCGATCTTGGTTTTGCCCGAGGCGAGGTTCTCGGTCAGCCGCACCGTGCGGTTGGTCGGGCCGTAGTTTCCCTCGAAAAGGTTGGCGCCGACAAAGAGCACGTAGCGGGCGTTTTCCAAGTCGGCCTGCCAATACCACTTCTTGCCGCCGGAGAACTTGCCGTCGGCCGTGTATTGCTCGCTCATCGCCTTGCAGGCGAAGTAGAGGGAACCTTGGCAGACGGTGGTGTGCCCGTGAAGGTTGGTCGTGCCGTAGCCGTCGCCAAACCGCTTGATGAAATCGCTGCGGCCGGCCTTGCGCCGTCCCCAGACGATGGCGAACTGGTTGTTCTTGGGCCCGAGGTCGGGATGATTGGGATCGATCAGTTTGTCGAGGTGGGCCGCGTGCTTGGCCTTGAACTCGGCGACCGTCATCTTCCTGGCCCAGATGGCGGCCACATCGTCCGCCATCGTCTTTGACAACTTGGCATCGGTGAGCGTGCGGATCTGGCGCAGGCCTTCGACTTGCCTCTCTTGCTCGCCGGGGACGCCGGCGAACAACTTGCCGCCCTCGACGATCTCGGTGATGGCTTGGTCGAAGTCGATCGAGACCCATTTGTTTTCGCCGCGCTGGCCAGCGCGTTTGAGGACTTTGCGGAGACGGTAGGGGTCGTAAGCTCCTTGCAGTCCGGACTGCCCCTTCGGGCACAGGCCGCCATCGACGAGCGCCGCCGTTTCCAAGGAGGTGCTCATGGGCAGGTGCGGCACCATGGTCCAGGGGCTGTAGGGGCTGCCGTCAATCTTGGTCAGCACGCCGTCCTGCAGCTTGCACTTGATGCCGCAACCGGTGTTGCAGTTGAGGCAGACCGAATAGAGGATGTTCTCCGGATCGGCGAGGTCATAGAGGGCGTCCGGGCGCTTGCTGTTGAGCAAGGTTGAGCCCTTGGGGCCGGACGCCGCCAGCGCGGCCGCCGGACTGGCGGCGAATCCAAGAAGGGCGCCCTTGGCGAGAAAGGCCCGGCGGGAAAGGGGAGGAGCGGACGGAGTGCTCATGGGGAGATGCGTTTGCAGGGGTTAGAGGGCTTCCTTGCCGAACTCGGGGGTGCGGGCGGCGAACCAATTGCGCACGAGGCGGTTCACGGTCCGACCGAGGACGAAGATCGTCATGCCCAGGGCCACGCAGAACAGGCCGACGAGGTATTCCATCGCCGTGGCGTGATAGACGAACGAGAGACGCGTTTGCTGAAACGCCTCCTGCAGACCGCGCAACTCGCCGACCGCCTGACCGGGGATGAGCACGTTGAGGCGGGCACTGATGAAGCAGACGCCCACCAGCAGCGCCGCGATCGTCCAGGCCACCCGCGCCCGCGAGGCGAGCAGTGCCAGCGGCAGCAATCCGCCGATGAGCAGATGCACCACCCAGAAGACCCACCAATACGGCCCCCAGAGAACCAAGTCTACCGCCGGGGCGTGGGCGACCGGATTCCAAAGCGAAATGGAAAACTCGGCGAATTCGAGGACGAAGTAGAGACCAAGCCCCGCCATGAGGATCTTGCGCAGGCGCTCCATCATGAAGTGCTCCTCGACCCGTTCGAGCTCGTTGGTGTGGTAGCCGCCACCCGCGTTGGTCAACACCCGGGTGAACATCAGCATCGCCGCGCCGGAAGTCAGGGCGGAGGCGAGGAAGAGCACCGGCAGCAATGCACTGTGCCAGTAGGCCTTGGCGTCAACCACCCCGAAGAACGCGCCGCTCTGGCTGGGGAAAAGCACCGCGAAGACGATGCCGACGCAAAGGACCGGCTTGAGCCATCCGGTGAGAGCCGGTTGCCAACCCGCGTCCTTCAGGTAGCTCAACAGCCAGGCGATGCCGGCGAGCGCGAGGAACGCCATATAGATCCACGAATTGAACGCCATCATGCTCGTGAAATTCGGCTGGAGGAAGATCAGGTGAAACCGGTCGAGGTGCCCCAAATCGAGCCAGACCGCGAAGAACGCGGGAATCATGGCCGAGACCGCCAGCACGATGACGAGCCGGAGGTTTTTGCCGCGTTGGAAGCCCGGCCAGTTGAGCACGTATCCCAGCGCGCCGAGCGCGAAGGCCCCGCCGGCCATGCCGACACCGTGGAAGTAGATGGCGATCCACAGGCCCCACGGCACGTAGGAGCCGTAGCCGGCGGGCAGATGCCCTTGGGTGAAGCGTTGGTAGAGACCGATGCTGCCCGCGGCGAGCAGCACGGCCCACGCGATCCAGAGCATCCTTCGCCAGGGCAGGAAGCTCGGCACGTAGGCGGTCGCCTCGGGCTGGTCACCCCAGACGTTCAAGCCGCGTGGCGGGGAGGAAAGAGAAGTCGTTTTCATCGGAGGCGAGATCAGGCGATGTAGAACACCCGCGGCTTGGTGCCCTTGTGCGGCAGCAGCGTGTGCGTGTTGTTCTGTTGGATGAGTTCCGAGACGAGGCTGCGCGGATCGTTGGCGTCGCCGAAGTAGGTCGCACGGCCGATGCACGTCGTGGCGCACATCGGAAGCTGGCCGGCCTCGAGGCGATGGAGGCAGAAGTGGCACTTGCGCGCGTTGCCGGTGGGCGAGGCGTGGTTGGTGCGGTTCCAGCTCTTGCCGAGTTCGTGGCTCGGCTTCTTTTCCCAGTCGTTGGCCGCCGC
>PNJM01000229.1 GCA_013821865.1 Rhodocyclaceae bacterium | reverse complement strand
GGGCCTTCCACGGCATCGACCAGCAGCAGCACGCCGTCTACCATCGACAGGACGCGCTCGACTTCGCCGCCGAAGTCGGCGTGGCCGGGGGTGTCGACGATGTTGATGTGGGTGCCCTCGTACTCGATGGCGCAGTTCTTGGCGAGAATCGTGATGCCGCGCTCGCGCTCGATATCGTTCGAGTCCATGACGCGTTCGGCCACCTGCTGGTGGGCGGCGAAGGTGCCGGACTGCCGCAGCAGCTTGTCGACAAGCGTGGTCTTGCCGTGGTCGACGTGGGCGATAATGGCGATATTGCGGATGGCGCGTGTCATGGGGGCTGGGTGCGGCTGGAAAAAAGTCTATCAGTATAGCACGTTAGGAATTTCCGGCTTAACCGCGTGCTAGAATCGACGTCCTTTAACGACAGGATAACCATACTTAAATCAAATGCTTGCAATAATCGGCGGCAGCGGCCTGACCCAGCTTGCCAATTTGGCCATCGAGCGGCGCGAAGTGGTGCGCACGCCCTACGGCGAGCCCTCCGGGCCGCTCACCTTCGGCCGCATCTGCGGCCAGCCGGCGGTGTTCATCGCCCGTCACGGCTACGGCCATACCATTCCGCCGCACGAGGTGAATTACCGTGCCAACGTCTGGGCACTGGCCCACGCCGGCGCCACCTGCATCGTCTCGATCGCCTCGGTGGGCGGCATCCGCGCCGACCTTGGCCCCGGAACCATCGCCATCCCCGACCAGATCATCGACTACACCTGGGGCCGCAAGAACACCTTCCAAGAGGGCATGGATTCGCCCGTGGTGCATATCGATTTCACCCAGCCCTACGACGCGGAATTGCGCCGGATACTGCTGGATGCGGCGCGCGATGCCGGGCAGGCGGTGGTGGACGGCGCGGTTTACGCCGCGACGCAGGGGCCGCGCCTGGAGTCGGCGGCCGAGATCGACCGCCTGGAGCGCGACGGCGCCGACATCGTCGGCATGACCGGCATGCCCGAAGCGGCCCTGGCGCGCGAGAAGGGGCTGCCCTACGCCGCCATCACACTGGTGGCCAACCACGCCGCCGGGCGCGGTGACAGCGCGTATGGCATCCACTTCGCCAACCTCGAGGACATTCTCAAGGAATCGATGGAGCGCGTGCGCCGCATCATAGAAATGATCTGCCTGAAGAAATGATCCGCGAAATTCTCAGGATGGGCGACCCGCGGCTGCTGGAGAAATCGCGGCCGGTGGAGGCTTTCGGCACGACGGAACTGCGCACGCTGATCGGGGACATGCAGGACACCATGCGCGCGGCGAACGGCGCCGGCCTGGCCGCCCCGCAGGTCGGCATCGGCCTGCGCGTAGTCATTTTCGGTTTCGAGGCGAGTCCGCGCTATCCCCAGGCAGAGCCGGTGCCTTTCACCATTCTTGTCAACCCAGTGGTGACGCCGCTTGCCGATGAAATGGAGGAGGGCTGGGAAGGCTGCCTGTCCGTTCCCGGCCTGCGCGGCATGGTGCCGCGCTGGGTGCATCTGCGCTATAGCGGCTTCGATGCCGAAGGCGAGCCGATCGAGCGCGAGGCGCGCGGGTTTCATGCCCGCGTCGTGCAGCACGAATGCGACCACCTCGACGGCATTCTCTATCCGATGCGCATGCGTGACTTCTCGCGCTTCGGCTTCACCGACGTGCTGTTTCCGGACGCAAACATCCCGGAAGATTAGACTTAGACGCGCGCAAGAATCGGCCGGTCAGAGGAAGATGCAGGATTCGAGGTGACCGGCGAGTTCCTTGTCCGTGGCCTTGGTGTAATCCTTCTCGAAGCGGTCGCTGACCAGGCCGGCGGTCTGGCCGTCGAGCTTGTCTTTGATGAGCCCCATGAAGGCAGGGGGAGCGATCAGGATGGCCCGATCGAATTGCTGGGTGCTGCGGCCATGATTGAACTCACGTGCCAGTTCCTGGGCGAAGTTGCTGGCCTCGTTGGATTTGGGGTCCGTTTTCGGCTGGCTGGCGCGGTGGCCGTTGCCAGGACTGTGCATCTGGCCCGGCCGGTCACTGACCAGGTCCGAGCCTTTCTGTCGGCTTTCCGGATGCGTCAGCGCCTTCACCAGCTTGAGACCTTTTTTCGGCCCGGCGTTGGCGTAGATCTTGGCTTGACTGGCGTTGGCGACGAGAATCCAGGTGGTGTTGGCCATTTGGGGACTCCGATAAGAAAGAAAAGCTGGGAATTGATGATGCAGACACACCCTTAGCCAAGACGGCCGAGGGGTAATAATTGCAGGAAAACAACGCGCTTTGCGGTTCCGCGATGCATAGGGCATCACTCGGGTGGTGCCGGGCGTGATCACTTTGTTCAATTGCCTACTTTTCAGTTTGGCACAAAAAAACGGATAGCGCGACCTGCCCATAAGGAATATTCGCAGCCATGTTCCTGTTCGGCAACAATGATGTTCCGCCGCGCCTGCGGCAGATACGGGCGCTGTCGGCCACGTGCATTTTGGGATTCGCGTTCATTTCGGACTGGCATTGATCGGAATGCTGGCGCGGGCGACCAATCCGCCTCCTTCGCGCGGCAGCAGATCGAAAGAACCGCCGTGACTGCGTGCGATGCGGTCGACGATGGCCAGGCCCAGCCCGGCACCGGTGGCGCCGGTGCGGGCCTCTTCCAGCCGGGTGAACGGCTGCTTCAGCCGCTCGGCTTCTGCGGCGGGTATGCCCGGGCCCCTGTCCAGCACTTCCAGTACGACACTGCCGCTTTCCCGGCTCGTCCTGAGCTCAATCGGTCCGGATTCGCCACCATAGCGCAAGGCGTTGGTGATGAGGTTGGAAACCAGTCGCCGCATTGCCAGCGGCCGCAACGGCTGTTGCGGCAATTCGGCCAGATCGGTCGCCAGCGCCGCGCCGCGCCTCTGGAATTGCTCCGCCACGCCGGCGACCAGCGCGTTGAGATCGGTCGGTTCCAGCGGTTCGCCGTCGGTGTCGCGGGCAAAATCGAGGAACTGGCCGATGATCCCGTCCATCTCTTCGATGTCGGAGACCATGCCGTCGCGCGTGGCGCTGTCGGCGCCGCTCATTTCTGCGGAAAGCCGCAGGCGCGCCAGCGGCGTGCGCAGGTCGTGCGAGATGCCGGCGAGGATCAGCGCGCGGTCGGCGTCGAGCCGCGCCAGGTCGCGCGACATCTGGTTGAAGGCATGCGCCACGGTGCGGATTTCGCCCGGCCCGCGCTCCTCCAGCGGCGGCGGCGTGCGGCCGCGCCCGATCTCGGCGGCGGCACCGCTAAGTGCCTTGAGCGGCCGCGTGACGCGGAACATGATGAGGTAGGCGCCGGCCAGCGCCAGCAGCAGCGCCGCCGAGCCCCAGCCCAGCCATTGCCACGTGAACGCGCGTTCGACGCGTTCGCGCGGCAGCATCACCCAGTACTCGTCCTCGTCGATGCGGAAGCTGACCCAGAAGGCCGGGATGCCTTCGCGCTCGGTGGTGACGCGGGTCTGTTCGCCGAGCTGATTGCGTATGTCATCGACGATCAGGCGCAACATTCCTGCACGCTCGGGCAAGGGGGCGATGATCTCGTTCTCCTCGGCTGGATAGACCCGGATGCCCTCGCGGTCGGAGAGGTCCAGCAGCAGTTCGCGGCGTTTCTCCGGCTGTGCGCTGACGAGCGCCGTGCGGGTGAGGTTTACCACGCTCACCACCATCTGGGCCAGTTGCCTGGCGCGCGGCTCGCGCTCGGAGCGCGTGAAAATGGCGGCCCAGGCCAGCACCGAGAGCACCATCAGCAGGGCGATGAGCAAAAAGGTGCGCCAGAGCAGCGAACCGGGGAAGAGGCGCATCTCAATTGCCGGAAAGCCGCGGGAACGGCTTCGCGTCGGTCACCCCATTCCACGGGAAGAGAGGCGG
>PNJM01000228.1 GCA_013821865.1 Rhodocyclaceae bacterium | reverse complement strand
GGCCAGGCGAAGTTCACGTCGCCGCGCAGGTGCTTGGACGACATCACGTCGTAGGCGCCGCCGTAGGCCTTGCGCGTGATGACCGTCACCTTGGGCACGGTGCACTCGGCATAGGCGTAGAGCAGCTTGGCGCCGTGCTTGATGATGCCGCCGTATTCCTGCGCCGTGCCGGGCATGAAGCCGGGCACGTCGACGAAGGTTACCACCGGGATGTTGAAGGCGTCGCAGAAGCGCACAAACCGCGCGCCCTTGATCGAGCTCTTGATGTCGAGGCAGCCGGCCAGCACCAGCGGCTGGTTGGCGACGATGCCCACCGTCTGGCCGGCCATGCGGCCGAAGCCGATCACGATGTTCTTGGCGTAGTCGGGCTGCAGTTCGAAGAAGTCGCCCTCGTCCACCGTCTTGACGATGAGTTCCTTGATGTCGTAGGACTTGTTTGGGTTGTCCGGCACCAGGGTGTCGAGCGAATGGTCGATGCGCTCTGACGGGTCCTCGGTCGGCACCACCGGCGGCTTCTCGCGGTTGTTGGAGGGCAGGAAGCTGACCAGCCGGCGCAGCATCATCAGTGCCTCGACATCGTTCTCGAAGGCCATGTCCGACACCCCGGACCGGGTGCTGTGCGAGACCGCTCCGCCCAGTTCCTCGGCGGTGACTTCCTCGTGCGTCACCGTCTTCACCACCTCGGGGCCGGTGACGAACATGTAAGAGGAGTCCTTCACCATGAAGATGAAGTCGGTCATGGCCGGCGAATATACCGCGCCGCCGGCGCAGGGGCCCATGATCATGGAAATCTGCGGCACCACGCCCGAGGCCAGCACGTTGCGCTGGAACACGTCGGCGTAGCCGCCGAGCGAGGCGACGCCTTCCTGGATGCGCGCGCCGCCCGAGTCGTTCAGCCCGATCACCGGTGCGCCGGCTTTCATGGCGTGGTCCATCACCTTGCAGATCTTTTCGGCGTGCGCTTCGGACAGCGCGCCGCCGAACACCGTGAAGTCCTGGCTGAAGACGAAGACGAGGCGCCCGTTGATGGTGCCGTAGCCGGTCACCACGCCGTCGCCGGGAATTTTCTGATCGGCCATGCCGAAGTCCGTGCAACGGTGCTCCACGAACATGTCCCATTCCTCGAAGGAATCGGGATCGAGCAGGAGTTCGATGCGCTCTCGCGCACTGAGCTTGCCCTTGGCGTGCTGCGCGTCGATGCGCTTCTTGCCCCCGCCCATGCGGGCCGCGGCGCGCTTTTCGTCCAGCTGTCGAATGATGTCGTGCATAGCAGTGTCTCCCTAAAACCAATCGGCGATTCATTCAGTTAGCCTGTCATTCCGGCGAAAGCCGGAATCCAGTAACAGCCTGCGCTCTGGACCCCGGTTTCCGCCGGGGTGACGCCGGTTCAATCTTTGTCCTGCAAATACCCCAACAAACGGTGCGCCGCCGCGGCAGGCGTCATGCTGCCCGCCGTCACGGCGCGGCTGACTTGCTCCAGATCGTGCTTCACTTGCGGGTGGTGGCGGAAACGGTTGCGCAGTTCGCCGTCGATCAGCGTCCACATCCAGTCGACGGCCTGTCTTTTGCGCTTCGCTTCCAGCCCGCCCGATTCGCTCATCGCCTTGCGGTAGCGCTCGATCTCGCCCCAGAACGCCTCGATGCCGCGGCCGGTCTGCGCGGAGACCGTCAGCACCGGCGGCCGCCAGCCGGGTGATGCGCTGCGCAGCAGCGCGAGCGCGCCCTCGAAATGATGTCTGGCGAACTCGGCCGCCTTCGGGTCGATGTCGGCCTTGTTGATGACGACGAGGTCAGCCAACTCGACGATGCCCTTCTTGATCGCCTGCAGGTCGTCGCCGGCGTTCGGCAGTTGCAGCAGGACGAAGGCGTCCACCATGCCGGCCACGGTCGTCTCGCTTTGCCCCACGCCCACCGTCTCGACGATGATGACGTCGAAGCCCGCCGCCTCGCACACCAGCATGGCTTCGCGCGTCTTCTCCGCCACGCCGCCGAGCGAACCGCCGGACGGGCTGGGCCGGATGAAGGCGTTCGCGTCGGTCGACAGCTTCTCCATGCGCGTCTTGTCGCCGAGGATGGAACCGCCCGAGAGCGTGCTGGAGGGGTCGACCGCCAGCACCGCGAGGCGATGGCCGCGTTCGATCAGGTGTAAGCCAAGCGCTTCGATGAAGGTGGATTTGCCTGCCCCCGGCGATCCGGAAATGCCGACGCGGATGGCCTTGCCGGTGTGCGGCAGCAGGGCCGCCAGCACCTGCTCCGCCCGCGCCTGGTGGTCGCGCCGCGTCGATTCGACCAGGGTGATGGCCTTGGCCAGCGCGCGCGGCTGGCGCGCCAGCACACCGTCGACCAGATGCTGGTCGGCAGCGGCAAGCAGTTCCTGGCTGGCAACGGTGTCGTTCATGCAGAGATGGCTATGTGGAAGTTCTAGCTGGCGATTCCGGCAACCGCCTTGGCCAGCGCCTCTTCAGGTATACCCTGTGCCTTCAGGTTCTCGATCAGCCGCGCGATGGGCGCGGATTCCAGTTTTTCCAGGTCGGCGCGCAATCCTTGTCCGATATAGGCGCGCATCAGCGGCTGGTAGCCGGAGAAACCCAGCATCGGCGCAATGCGCTTCAGGTCTTCGATGACGTCTTCAGGCATGCGTAGTGTGACCGTCGTCATCGGCCGTCCGCGCTGAAGCCGCTTTTCCAGGTCAGCAGTTTTCATACAGATCCCTTTCCTCTCGGGTCGCCTTGCGGGCCGAAATCAGGCGGATGCGGTCATCCTCCTGCTAGATATGGACAACGAACAGCAGCCGCGACGAGGCATCCATGCCGATGACGGCATCCCGCGCTTCCTCGTTCCGGTCGGCATCGACCACCCTCAGGAAGGGATCGAAGAAAGCTTGCGCCGCCTGCTCGAACGTCACGCCCTGATGCTTCGCCGGATTCCGCCGCGCTTTCTCGCGGTTGGCGACAAAGCGGACGCCCTGAAGCTCGAACTCGATGTCCATTTTCAGGGTAGTTCAGCGTATTTACGTTGTCAATACGTTACCTTCAGGCCGAAGCGTGGGTTTTCCTGATCGCCGCCAGCACCTGCTTCGCACAGGCCGGGATCGGCGTGCCGGGGCCGAAGATGCCGGCCGCTCCCGCCTGCTGCAGGAACTCGTAGTCCTGCGCCGGGATGACACCGCCGACGAAGACGATGATGTCCTCCGCCCCCTGTGCCTTGAGCGCCTGCATCAGCGCCGGCACCAGGGTCTTGTGGCCGGCGGCGAGCGTGGAGACGCCGATGGCGTGGCAGTCGTTCTCGATGGCCTGGCGGGCGGCTTCCTCCGGCGTCTGGAAGAGCGGGCCGATGTCGATGTCGAAGCCGAGGTCGGCCAGCGCCGTGGCGACGACTTTCGCGCCGCGGTCGTGGCCGTCCTGGCCGAGCTTGGCGATCATGACGCGCGGCCGGCGTCCCTCGGAACTGGCGAAGGCCTCGATGTCCTGCTTCAGTTCCTGCCATTCCCAGTCGTGCTCGAAGGCGGCGCCATAGACGCCGGAGATGGCCTGGTTGGTGGCGCGGAAGCGGCCCCATTCCTTTTCCAGCGCATCCGAGATTTCGCCGACGGTGGCGCGCAGGCGCACCGCCTGGACGGCGAGGTCGAGCAGGTTGCCCTTGCCGGTTCGGGCGCACTCGGTCAGGGCCTCGAGCGCCTGCTGCACGGCGGCGGCATCGCGCGTCGCGCGGATCTGTTTCAGCCGCGCGATCTGGGCCTCGCGCACGGCGCTGTTGTCGATGTCGCGGATGTCGACCGGGTCTTCCTTCTCCAGCCGGTATTTGTTCACGCCGACGATGACATCCTTGCCGGCGTCGATGCGCGCCTGTTTTTCGGCGGCACAGGACTCGATCTTCAGCTTGGCCCAGCCG